>JAZSPX010000229.1:0-4934 GCA_045537675.1 Candidatus Faeciplasma sp.
GGAAAAACGACCATTATTAACCTTCTCATGCGTTTTTATGATCCAATATCCGGCGAAATCCGTATTGATTCTCTTCCCGCATTAAAAATAAAACGAGAGGATCTGCGTCTTGCGTACACTATGGTATTGCATATCAAAGCCGTTTTCATCAGCCGTTTTCAAAAGATACTTAAACTTAATCCTTGGGTTACACCTCACACAGGGCGAGGGTGTTCTCCCGCTTAAATACTCGCTTGCAAAAAAGTCAATAATCTCACGCTTAAATTCTTCCTGCAGGTCTCTTATTATAAGAGGAATACCAAGCTGGTCAGCCGCTTTTTGCGCCGCCCTAACAACATCATCGTGCAACGGCGACATCTTCATCACAACGCCGCAAACTTCATAACCTTTTTCCCTTAAAAGATGCACAGCGACCGAGCTGTCAACTCCGCCGCTGAGTGCTACCAATACTTTCTTAGTCAATCGAACATTCCTCACAGTGCTCGTGAATCTCACCTACAATAGGCAAGGGGTCAATTCCCTGACGGGAATAGTAATCCCAAAGTGCTGCCTTAATTGCCTGTTCAGCCAAAACCGAGCAGTGAAGCTTTGCAGCCGGCAAACCGTCAAGTGCTTCAATAACAGCCTTGTTTGTAAGCTTCAAAGCATCGTCAATGGTTGCGCCCTTAATAAGCTCTGTTGCCATCGAGCTTGTTGCAACTGCCGCGCCGCAGCCGAATGTCTTAAACTTAACGTCAGTAATAACGCCGCCGTCAATTTTAAGATACATCTTCATAATATCTCCGCACTTTTCGTTGCCGATTTCACCAATACCGTCAGCGTTTTCAATTTCACCAACGTTTCTGGGGTTAGCAAAGTGGTCCATAACCTTTTCAGAATAAATCATTATCTAAAACATCCTTTCGTGTAATTTTCCAAATCAGTCGCAAATGCCTTCGGTCTTGCAAATTCTTTCCCACAAGGGGCTCATTGCTCTAAGCTTTGCAACAACTCTTGTCACAGCCTCGGTAATATATTCAACGTCTTCCATGGTCGTTTCTTCGTTAATCGTCAGTCTAAGCGAGCCGTGTGCTGTCGCATGAGGCAAACCGATTGCAAGCAAAACGTGCGAGGGGTCCAAAGAACCCGACGTGCAAGCCGAACCGCTCGAAGCACAGATTCCTTCAAGGTCAAGCGATAACAGCAAGCTCTCACCCTCAATCCCTCTGAACGAGATGTTAACGTTTCCGCAAAGGCGCTTTTCAGCATCGCCGTTAAGTCTTGTCTCTTTGATCTTCAAAAGGTTTTCAATCAGCTTGTCTCTCATTACGCTTACCTTGGCCTGCTTTTCTGCAATGTTAGCACAAGCTTCTTCAATTGCAACGCCCAATGCAACGATAGAGGGCACGTTTTCAGTACCTGCTCTCTTTGTTCTTTCCTGTGCGCCGCCGTGAATAAGGTTCGGCAAGCCGATACCCGTTCTCACATACAACGCACCAACGCCTTTGGGTGCATGAATCTTATGTCCCGAAAGAGAAAGCATATCAATGTTCATGTCCGAAACGTCAATCTCAACGTTACCCACAGCCTGCACAGCGTCGGTGTGGAACCACACCTTTCTTTCACGGCAGATAGCACCGATCTCCTTAATAGGCTGAATTGTGCCGATCTCGTTGTTTGCAAACATAATCGTAACAAGAGCTGTGTCCTCGCGGATAGCGTTCTTAACGTCCTCGGGGTTAACCATACCAAACTCGTCAACGGGAATGTAAGTTACTTCAAAGCCGTTTTTTGCAAGGTGATCAACTGTGTGCAAAACAGCGTGGTGTTCAAAGTTCGAGGTAATAATATGCTTCTTACCCTTCTTAGCCTGCACCTCTGCCGCCGATTTAATCGCCCAGTTGTCCGATTCCGAGCCGCCGCTGGTGAAATATATCTCGCCCGACTTAGCCTTGATTGCGTTTGCAACCTGCTGTCTTGCCTTCATAACAGCTCTTGCCGAATTCATACCAAGCGAGTAAATGCTCGAAGCATTTCCATAAATCTCGGTGAAATAGGGAAGTGCTGCCTTTAAAGCACTTTCAGAAACCTTTGTCGTAGCAGCATTATCTGCATAAACAAAACGCTTTTCCATTTCAATCAACTTCCTTTCAAAGTTTCATATATGTGAATGAATTTATTAACCTTGTTTTAGTGCCCTATAAGCCGAAACCGCCAGCTCGTCGCATCGCTCGTTTTCGGGGTGGCCTGCATGTCCTTTTACCCACACAAATTTTACTCGGTGTTTGTCCAAAAGCAAAAGCAGCTCTTCCCAAAGCTCACGGTTCAAAGCAGGCTTCTTGTCCGATTTTATCCAGCCGTTTCTTTGCCAGCTTCTTGCCCAGCCCTTTTCAATTCCGTCAACAACATATCTCGAGTCGGTCGTCAAAATTACCTCGCAAGGCTCTTTCAAAGCCCTAAGCCCCATAATGACAGCCGTAAGCTCCATTTTGTTGTTGGTGGTCATTTCCTCGGCACCCGAAAGCTCTTTGCAGGCAGTGCCATATTTAAGCACAGCGCCCCAGCCGCCTGCACCCGGGTTGCCCGAGCAAGCACCGTCGGTGTATATATAAACAGTTTTCATTATTATTCCTCAAGACATCATATTTCAACATAACATTATACCTCAAAAGAATAAATAAATCAATATCTTTTTACCGCGTTTTTGCTGCGGGCGGCACCTGTCCGCCACAGCCTCGCTCCGCTCGGCGCAGGCGGCCTGACGCCGCCCAAAACTTCAGTTAGCCTTGGCTAACCCCAATATACACCTTTGTTACAAATTTGTCAATAAATATGTTTGACATATTTCTAATTAGCAAATATAATGGATTTATAACTATTGCCGAAAGGATAATTGCCATGATTGATATAAAAAAGATAATGCAGCACGAAATCGACAATCAAAAGTTCACATCGGGCGTAAACCTGCTTGTCTTGGTTGACGGTAAAGAGGTTATTTACGAAGAATACGGCTACCGCGATGCCGAAAACAAGGTGCCGTTCTCGCGTGATACCATAACAAGGCTCTACTCCATGAGTAAGCCTGTCACCGCAGCCGCTGCCATGATTTTAGCTGACAGGGGACTTCTTGACCTCGGCGCCTGCCTTTGCTGGACAATGCCCGGCTTTTCAGAAGCTTATTATAACACCGACGGCAACCGTGTTAAGGCAACACAGCAAATCGCAGTCAAAGACCTTCTTAACATGACCTCGGGCATTCCTTACCCCGGTGATACTCCCTCGTCTCAGCAGGTGGGTTCTGTTTTCTGGGAGCTTAACGAGCGTCTGCACACCGATAACCCCATGACAACCGCCGAATTTGCCCGAAAGATCGGTGCGTGTGACCTTAGCTTTAACCCAGGCGACAAATTTATGTACGGTGCCTCGGCAGATATTCTCGGCGCACTTATCGAGCAGGTCAGCGGCATGACGTTGGGCGAATTCATGCAAAAAGAAATCTTCGGGCCTTTGGGCATGAACGACACAGGCTTCTATGTCAAGCCCGAAAGCAAACATCGCCTTGCCAAGGTTTACCGAACAGATTACGCCAACTGGCGAATCGAGCCCGTTTTCACCGAGCATCTCGGTGTTCCGGTTACCGATACTCCGCCTGCATTCGAATCTGGCGGCGCAGGACTTTATTCCACGCTTGACGACTATGCAAAATTCGCAACCATGCTTATGAATGGCGGCGAGCTTAACGGCAAGCGAATCCTTTCCGAAAATGCTGTGAAATATCTAACTTCGCCCTCTCTTTTGCCTTGGCAGGTCGAATCCCTCAACCGAGACTGGCGCTCGCTCTCGGGTTACAGCTATGGCAACTTAATGAGAAATCTCGTCAATCCCGGTCAGGCATACGTTTTAAGCGAGGAAGGCGAATACGGCTGGGACGGTTGGCTCGGTTGCTTCTTTGCAAACTACCCCCAAAGCAAAATGACTATTTTAATGACGATGCAGCGTGTTGACAGCGGCACAACAGCCCTCACCCGCAAGGTTATAAACGCTGTAAGAGGGGAACTTGTAAAATAACGAATCAGGAGCAGGAAAACCTGCTCCTTTTTAACTAAAAATATTGTGAAAAGACAATGAAAAATTTCTTGAATTAATTGACTATCTCGCCTTAAATGGTATAATTGATATACAAGTAAAATTCCCCCCTCAGAATTTTAAGGAGGTTTAATATGGCAAAAACTTATAACTATAAAAAGAAAAAGAATGGCTTAAAGAATCTTGTGGCAATTCTTATCGTTTTGGCACTTGTGGCAGTACTGGCTTTGTTTATAATACTCCAGCCCGACACTTCGGGCGGTGACAAGGTAGGCGAAGGCGTAATTAACAGCACAAACGGCTCGTCGAATATGCAAATCATCTCCGAATCTGACCTGCCCGATGCAACAGCCCCCGTTCAGGAAACCAACGAAAAAGGCGATACCGAAATCATCTTGAACGGCAACGACGTTACCGTCAACGGCGGCGGTGCCGATTTCGACGGCAAAACAATAATGATCGACCGTCCGGGTACTTACATTTTAAGCGGCACCCTTAACGACGGCAGAATCTTAGTCCGCGCTCAGGGCGAGGATGTTGTGCTCATTCTTAACGGCGTAAACGTCACCTGCTCCGATTCCGCACCGTTATACGTCTATAAAGCCGCTTCCGTAACCCTTGTTTTAAACGGCACAACCGAAAACGTCTTCACCGACGGCACAGCATATAACTACGGCTTGGAATATTGCACCGAGGTTGACGGCGACCCCGATGCCTGCATTTACAGCAAGGCAGACCTTATTATCAGAGGTACGGGTACTTTAACAGTAAACGGCAACTTTAATAACGGCATCACTTCAAAGAATATTTTGAAAATCATTTACACCAATGTCTACGTTACCGCACAGGATAACGGCACTAACGGTAAA
>JAZSPX010000051.1:0-12095 GCA_045537675.1 Candidatus Faeciplasma sp.
AGCCATTCTGGTGGCGATGACCGAATTGCAGCCGTGGGCGATATTTGCAAAAGGACCGCCATGAACAAGAGCCGGAGTGCCCTCGAGAGTCTGAACAAGATTAGGCTTGAGTGCATCCTTAAGCAGGGCGGCCATAGCACCGACAGCCTTAAGATCACCAGCGGTAACAGGCTTGTCATCATAGGTATAGCCGACAATAATTCTGGAAAGACGCTCCTTGAGGTCGGTAATGGAACTTGCAAGGCAGAATACAGCCATAATCTCCGAAGCTACGGTAATGTCATAACCGTCCTCACGGGGTGTGCCGTTAACTCTGCCGCCCAAACCGTCTGCAACAAATCTAAGCTGACGGTCGTTCATGTCAACACATCTCTTCCACGTAATTCTTCTGGGGTCGATGTTAAGTGCGTTTCCGTGATAAATGTGGTTGTCAAGCATTGCAGCCAAAAGGTTGTTTGCTGCACCGATAGCGTGGAAGTCACCTGTGAAGTGAAGGTTAATATCCTCCATAGGTACAACCTGAGCATAACCGCCGCCTGCGGCACCGCCCTTAACACCAAAAACAGGGCCTAACGAGGGTTCACGCAAAGCAACCATAACGTTCTTGCCAATCTTTCTCATACCGTCAGCAAGGCCGATTGTTGTGGTTGTCTTTCCTTCGCCTGCGGGGGTGGGGGTAATTGCTGTAACAAGGATCAATTTGCCGTTTTCTTTTTTAGATTCGCTCAAGAGGGAATTGTCGATCTTAGCCTTATACTTGCCGTACTGCTCTAAATACTTCTCGTCAATTCCTGCAGTTTTTGCGATTTCGGTGATCGGTCTTAACTCCACCGACTGTGCAATTTCAATGTCCGATTTGTAACCCATGTTTGTCCTCCGTCCTTTTTAAACAAAAGTAAGCGTTAATGAACTTTGTTAAAAAATTCACGCAAAACGCAATATATTGTAGTGGTCGCAATGACGACCGCACCATATACAGTTTAACTAAACTTAATAAACTTGTCAAGCTTTGCATAAAAAATAGGCGAAACGAGCATTTTTGCCCATTTCGCCATTGTTTTTTTAGTCATTATAGATAGGGAATTTCTCGCAAAGTGCAATAACTTCGTTTGTGATTCTCTCCTTATTGCCCTCAAAGTCGGTAATAATGTCATAGATCCAACCTGCAATAAGCTTCATTTCTTCTTCCTTAAAGCCACGGGTAGTAACAGCAGGAGTACCGATTCTGATACCGCTGGTGATGAAGGGGCTTTCAGGGTCGTTGGGAATAGCATTCTTGTTAGCGGTAATGTGAACTTCGTCCAAACGGTGTTCAAGCTCCTTACCGGTTACGCCTGTTCCTCTAAGGTCCAAAAGCATAAGGTGGTTGTCGGTGCCGCCCGAAACAAGGTTAATGCCCTTTGCCGCAAGCTCGTTTGCCAAAACAGCAGCGTTCTTAACGATCTGTTCCTGATATGCCTTGAATTCATCGGTCAAAGCTTCGCCAAAGGCAACAGCCTTAGCAGCAATAATATGCATCAAAGGTCCGCCCTGTGTGCCGGGGAAGATAGCCTTGTCAATAGCCTTTGCATACTGTTCCTTGCAAAGGATAAGACCGCCTCTGGGACCTCTTAAGGTCTTATGAGTGGTTGTGGTTACAACGTCAGCATAAGGCACGGGCGAGGGGTGAACGCCTGCAGCAACCAAGCCTGCAATGTGTGCCATGTCAACCATGAAGTATGCGCCAACCTTGTCAGCAATCTCTCTGAAACGCTTGAAGTCAATTACTCTGGGGTATGCAGAAGCGCCTGCCAGAATAAGCTTGGGCTTGCATTCAATCGCAAGTCTTTCAACTTCGTCATAGTCGATCATCTGTGTTTCGCCAGAAACGCCGTAGGGAACAATGTTGAAGTATTTACCCGAAATGTTTACAGGCGAACCGTGAGAAAGATGTCCGCCATGAGCCAAGCTCATCGACAAAACTGTGTCGCCGGGGTTCAAAAGTGCAAAGAATACAGCAAGGTTTGCGTTAGCGCCGCAGTGGGGCTGTACGTTTGCATGCTCTGCTCCAAAGATCTTCTTAGCACGTTCGCGTGCAATTTCTTCAACCTCGTCAACATAAACACAGCCGCCGTAATATCTCTTCGAGGGATATCCTTCAGCATATTTGTTAGTCAACACTCCGCCTGCTGCAAGCAAAACGCCCTCAGAAACAATGTTTTCCGAAGCGATAAGCTCGATGTTGTGGCGCTGACGGTTAAGTTCTTTCTCGCAAGAGGCATATACCTCAGCGTCGAAGTTTTTCAAATTCTCAAAAAACATTTCTACATACTCCTTATTAGTTATTTTATATCAGATAGCCTTATGCTTTCTTCTCAGTTTTAACTGTGCCAAGCTTGGTCAGCCAGGGCAGAATCATTGCGCCTACCGCATTTCCCAGAATAACGCACAAAATAAATGCTATGTACTTAACTGTTAACATGTTCGCAAGCGCAAAATAGAACATGTTTGCGATCGAGTGCTCAAATCCGCAAAGAATGAAAACGGGAATGCAGAAGAAAATTCCCCAAACCGAATTCTTTTCTCTGTAAATCTTAACAGCTACATACATCAAAATTCCGCACATCGCACCAAGTGCGATCCATGCCAAAAAGTTATTGTCAAGCTTTCCCGAACAAGCGCTCACCGCTTTTTCTGTTATCGAGGGTCTTGCAAAGCGCACCGCATATCCAAATGCCGTCGCACCGACAAAGTTGCCAAGCAAACCAACAAGCAGGTGCTTCACCGTGTCCCACGAAAAACTCTCGGCCAAAAAGCCTATTTTACCGGTAAACAAATACATTCCCATATAGCAGATCGTCAACAGCGCCACCGAGAACAGAACCGCACCAACATACTTGTTGTCACAGCTCATGTAAACCGCTCCTCCAATGCCAACCATCATGCCGGCAGCAATTGCGCTAAAGAAAGTGTTTTTAAGCATTTCCGTTCTCCTTAGTGTTTAATTGTTATATCGCCAAACGAGCACAAGGCTCATAAGCACAAAGTAAAGTGGGGGAATCAAACGTCGTTAGCGGTAAGATATTCAAAGCTTTCGCGCTTGACCGCAACATAATCGCGCTCGCCGTCAATCATTACAACAGGCGGGCGGCAAATTCTGTTATAGTTCGATGCCATAGAATAGTTATAAGCACCCGTTGTCAGAACAGCAACAACGTCGCCTCTTGTCACACTTTCAGGGAACATTACGTCAGGCTGAATAATATCGCCCGATTCACAGCATCTTCCCACAAGGTCACATTCAAGGCTTGCATTTTCGCTCGCCTTGTTAGCCAAAAGTACCGTATACTTCGAGCCGTAAAGCGCATATCTCGGGTTGTCGGTCATGCCGCCGTCAACCGAAACATAGTTCTTATATCCCGTAATTCTCTTAACAGTGCCAACGGTATAAAGCGTCATGCCCGCATCTGCAACAATGCTTCTGCCCGGCTCCAGTCTTAAAGAGGGGAGAGGGTAGCTTCTTCTTTCGCATTCAGCCTTAATAAATCCGCAAACGCCCTTAATGTTTTCCTTAATATCAATTTCCGGGTCGCCACTACTATATCTTACGCCATAACCGCCGCCGAGGTCAAGTGTTTTTGCAATAAATCCGCAGTTATTCTTAAGTTCAAGCATAAAATCAAGCATAATCTCAGCGCTTCTTGTAAAAGTGCTAGACTCAAACACCATCGAACCGACGTGGCAATGGAAGCCTTCAAGGCTGATGTTTTTGCACTCAAGCGTGTGCAAAGCAATTTCCAAAGCCTGACCTGTTTCAATCGCTGTGCCGAATTTGCTGTCAACCTTACCGGTTGCCACTTCGTCATAGGTATGAGGGTCAATGCCGGGTGTCAAGCGCAAAAGTATCTTCTGAGTAATGCCTTTTTCCTTGGCGATTCTTTCAATAGCGTCAACCTCTTCAACATTGTCACAAACAAAATATCCAACGCCGTTGTCCATAGCATATATAATATCCTCATCGGTCTTGTTGTTGCCCTGAAAATATGCCTTCGACATATCAAAGCCGGCTTTTAAGGCTGTGTAAATCTCGCCCGAGGATACTACGTCAGCACCCATGCCTTCCTGTGCAATTATTTCATAAATTCGCTTAAAGCTTGCCGCCTTGCTTGCATATAAAGGGTACGAGCCTTCGCCCATGCATTCCTTCAATGCACTCACATAAACTCGGCAGTTTTCACGAATTCTTCTTTCATCCATCAAATAAAGGGGAGTGCCGTACTTTTTTGCAAGCTCCACGGTGTTTTGGCTTGCAAAATAAAGCACACCGTCCTTAATCTCAACATTCGAACAAATCATGTTCTTCTCCTTAAATCAAGCCCTGTTCACGCATAAGTGCCAAAAGCTTTTCTTCGTTCTTTTCTTCCATCTCGGTGAGGGGCAAACGCAGGCTGTTCTCGCCAAATCCCATTGCGTGCATGGCTGCCTTAACGGGAATGGGGTTAACCTCGCAGAACAAAGCGTTTACCAAAGGCAAAAGCTTAAGCTGCATGTCAAGCGCCTTTTCGGTGTTGCCGTTAATAAAGTCCATGCAAATGTCGTTGGTTTCTTTCGGCATAAGGTTCGACAAAACCGAAATAACGCCCTTGCCGCCCAAAGACATTACAGGCACGATCTGGTCGTCGTTGCCCGAATAAATGTCAAGCTCGCCCTTGGTAAGTGCTGCAAGCTCAGCAATCTGAGAGATGTTTCCGCTCGCTTCCTTAATCGCAACAATGTTGGGGTGCTTTGCCAAAACTGCGGCAGTCGCAGGGGCAATGTTGCAACCTGTTCTCGAGGGTACGTTGTAAAGAATAATCGGCTTATCAGATGCGTCTGCAATCGCAGTAAAGCTCTTAATCAAGCCGTTCTGTGTGGCTTTGTTATAATAGGGGGTAACAACCAGCATAGCGTCGGCGCCTGCCTCACAAGCAAACTTTGTAAGCTCAATCGCATAAGATGTGTCGTTCGAGCCTGTGCCTGCAACAACAGGTACTCTGCCGTTAACGTGTTCAACGGTAAACTTAATAATTTCCTTGTGCTCGTCGTCTGTCAGGGTCGAGCCTTCGCCCGTGGTACCTGCGGCAACAATGGCACTGATGCCGCTTTCTATCTGCCAGTCAATAAGTCTTGCATATGCTTCATAATCAATCTCGCCGTTCTTAAAAGGGGTGATAATAGCGGTAGCTGCACCGGTAAAAATTGTGTTTTTCATATTTACAACCTCCAAAAGTAAAAGAATAAAAAACAAAAAAGGCAGTTACCGAAAGAGGGCAACTACCACACCGATACGTCGCTTGACCGCTTGGTTGTTCCGGTACAGCGAAAAATATCGTTTCGATAGCACTCCGCATAAATGCGACAGCGAAATGACTGTTAATCCATTCCGCCAGATCACTTTGTTGCCGTACAAAATGTCTTCGGCAGCGTTCCCTTTCAAACCCGTCCGCCTCGGCGGCGTTTAGCTAACGAGCCTACTAATGAAGCACTGCACCTCTATCAGTAATACTAATTTTATACCATAATAAAATACATATGTCAACACAATCTGCAAATATCAGCGCTTTACCCAAAAAAAGCGTTCTGTTTGTCTTAAGCTTATAAAATATGTGCATTTTCACCACATCCGCCGCCACGGCTTCGGCACTTTGCCAAGCTCCGCCCGCCAAGCGCCTCGCCACGGCGGCACCCAACTGCCTGCCGCCCCATACGGGCGCTACGACTCCCGCACAGGCTCTGCCGCGCGGTCGCCACAGCGCCCTCTTTGCAAAAAATCCCCGCTCTGCACCAAGCAGAACGGGGAAGCATTACCATATTAACTTACTTAACGGTATAGTGGTCAAAGCTTGTTTTTGCAATGCTCCAGAAGCAGGGCTTCAAAAGGAAACCTTCTTCCTCTCTCAAAATAAGCAGTGCGGCATTTCTTCTAAGCTTGGGGGTAGAGTTAAGCCACGAGCCACCGTCGTCTGTGCCCCACAAAACTACCATGTCAATAATGCCTTCGTCAGCAAAGTCCTGGAACATATCAAACAGTTCTGCATACTTGTCAGCCTGCTTCTGATAGTCCTCGTCGGTCCACTTCTTATAAGCGCCGTCAGAATCTGCACCAACGAACATGTTCATATCAAGCTCGGTAATCTGAACTCTGAAGTTGCCCTTGTGTTCGGGGAAGCATTCATCATAAACGTCAGCAAGACCTGCGATCTTAGCGATCTGGCTTCTGTAAAGCTCAACGTTGCAGTCCAAACCAATGTGAGACTGGAAGCCAACGCCGTCGATTCTTACGCCCTTTCTGAGCATTCTTTCAACCATGTCATACATTGCCTGTGTCTTCGAGGTCTGCCATTCCATGTTAAAGTCGTTAATAACCAAAACAGCGTCTTCGTCAGCAGCGCGTGCAGCGTTTGCAGCAATTTCAACATAGTCGTCCTTGAAGCCGTTGCCGTCAACGTCACCGATGATCTCAGCCCAATAAGAATCGTCGTTCACGGTTCTGATGGAGTCAGCATTCAAAACCTCGTTGCAAAGGTCCCAAACGTCAATATCGTCCTTATATCTTGTTACATACTCTGTAATAAAGGTAGTAAGTCTCTCGGTAAGCTGTTCGCGGGTTGCCAAAGCGCCCTGTTCATAACATTCTCTGGGAGATCTTGTGTCTGCAGGGTCAGCCTTAAACCACCAGTCAGGAACCTGAGCGTGCCACAAAAGGGTGTGTCCGCGCAAGGTAACGTCGTTAATTGCACCGAATTCAACAAAACCGTCAACGTCGTCAAAACGGAAAACGCCTTCAGCGGGGTTGATGTAAGCAGGCTTGCATTCGTTGCCCAAAACAAAAACGTTATAGTGCTTCAAAAGGCTCTTTGCAATGGGAGTGTTAAGGTTTGTACACTGGTTGTAACCAAAAGCACAGCCAATAAGCATATTGTTGAAGTACTTATACAACGCAGGGGCGTCAACACTGTCAGCAGCAAGCTCTGTCTTCGACAAAGTTTCAAGCTCCTCTAACGTATACTTGATGTCGGGGCTTGTAAGCGCCGAAACATCGTAATCATCAGGGAATATGCCGGCAACTTCGGGCTCCTTGGGTTCACTTTCACAGGCAACAAGGCTAAGCGCCATAAATGCTGCCAGAATAATTGCTAATAATCTTTTCATAGCGGGTGTCCTTTCAAATAAAAATAGCAAAGCTATTTTATCATATTTTATTATTTTATTGAATTGGTAAACAGCACAATTTATATGTTGTCGCTTTGTGCAAGTTTGCAATGTTATTCAACACTTCACATATTGACAGAAAAGTAACATACTATATTTATCAAAAAACACTTTACGAGGGCGAAGTTTTGTGATATACTATTATCTGTATTGTTGCAAATTTGTGAGATGATTTTTCTCATGAAAAGGAGGAACATATGGACGAAGAAAAAAACACCCCCATATCGCCCGAAAACGAAGAAAAACAGGCTATATTCGGTTTCTTAAAGGCGGTGGCGCTGGGTGTCGCAATATGTGAAGCCATAACCGTTTTAGTGTTCGCAATAATCGGCAAGCTTTCCTTGTCTGTTGTTCTGGGTGCTGTTTACGGCGGCCTGATAATGATTTTCTACTATTATTTAATGGCGAGGGGAATAGCAAAAGCCGCCAGAGAACCCGACCCCGAGGTTGCAAAAAAGCGCATTCAGCTTTCCTACAGTCAAAGACTGATAGTGCTTGTCGTTCTTTTCGGTATCGGCCTTTGGTTATATGCTCAGTTCGGCATAATTCATTGGGTACCTCTTGCACTGTCGATAATCTATCCAAGAATCGCTTTGGGCGTTTGGCAGCAAAGATATAGAAAAATGGCGAAGGACGAGCCATTGACCGCCGGAAATCCCGACGCTTATAAAGATATTGATGAAAAAGAAGAGGAGGCTGATATTTAAATGCATACCGAAATAAATATTACCGGTGCGAAAATACTGTTAGAGCTTCCTTTTGGTTTAACCATAACCGAAACGCAGGTAAACATGTGGCTGGTCATGGCGTTTATCACAGGCATATGCATCTGGCTCACTCACGACCTGAAGGTCAAGCCCACGTCAAAACGACAGATAATTGCCGAATTTCTTGTCAGCACCGTCTACAATTTTGTCGAGGGGAATATGGGCAAAAAGTTCAGAAACTTCACGCCCTTCATTGCCGCACTCTTCTCACTTGCAATGGTTTGCAGTCTTTCCTCGCTTCTGGGAATGTATGCCCCCACAAGCGACCTTAACACGACCCTTGGCTGGGCATTGGTCGTCTTTGTAATGATTACCTATTATAAAATCAAGTCAAGCGGCCCCTTGGGCTATGCCAAGAGCCTTACCGAGCCGATATTCATCATGACACCCATGAACATCATCGGCGAGTTCTCAACTCCCATTTCAATGGCGTTCCGTTTGTTCGGCAACATCGCTTCCGGTTCGGTTATCTCGGCACTCATCTATGCTGCACTTGCTTGGCTCAACGGTGTTGTTTTCGGCTGGCTTCCGGGCTTCTTGGGCGAATGGGCAGATATGTTCCCAATCCTCCAGCTCGGTCTTCCTGCAGTTCTCTCGCTCTACTTCGACATTTTCTCCAGCGTTTTGCAGGCATTCATCTTCTGCATGCTCACAATGCTATACATCGCATCTGCAGCTGAAACAGAAGAAGCATAATTAATTTTTTGTTAAGTTAATCGGCACTTAAGCCGAATTACTGAAAGGATGGTATATTTTTATGGAAAGAGCATTAGTACTTATGGGTTGCGCTGTTGGCGCAGGTCTTTCAATGATCGCAGGTATCGGCCCCGGTATCGGTGAAGGTTACGCAGTTGGTAAGGCTTGTGAAGCTATCGCACGTCAGCCCGAGCAGAAGGGCAGCGTTACCACCACCATGTTAATGGGTTGTGCCGTTGCAGAAACCACCGGTCTTTACGGCCTTATCGTTGGTTTGCTCCTCATCTTCGTAGCTCCCGGACTCTTCCTTAAGAGACTTTAATTCTTGATAAAGAAAAAAGTAAGTAAGGAGTGTATTTAAAATGATAATGGCGGGAACCTTAGAATTTCTCTCCATCAATGTCTGGCATATCCTTATGGCTGTCGGCAACCTTTTAATTCTTGTCTGGCTGTTAAAGAAATTCCTCTTTAAGCCCGTAAACCAGATTTTGCAAAAGCGTGCCGAAGAGGTCGACAAGATTTATTCCGACGCTGACTCTGCCCTCGAAAAAGCAAATGCCGATAAGGCACTTTACGAGGAAAAGCTGACCAACGCCAAGGACGAAGCAGACACTCTCATCAAAACAGCCTCCGAACATGCAAAGGCAAAAAGCAATGAAATCATCAGCGAAGCAAGAGCAGAAGCTGACCGTCGCCGCAAGAGCGCCGACGAAGACATTGAACTTGCCAAGAAAAAGGCTGTTAACGACATTAAGGATTCTATTTCTGATATGGTCATCTCACTTGCCGAGCAGGTTGTCGAAAAGGAAATCGACGCTAAGGCTCACTCTTCTCTTATCGACGATGCCATAGACAGCCTTGGTGACAGCGTATGATGAAAAACTATGCTAACGAGTACGGACTCGCTTTGTATAACTTAGGCGTAGAAGCAAACTGTTCCAAACAAATATTCGAGGATTTTGGATTTGTGGCAGAGGTTTTTGAAAACCAGCCCGAATTTACAAGACTTTTATCAAACCCCATGCTCACGGCCGATGAACGTGCAGGTGCCGTCCGTTCTGTTTTCGGTGGCAAAATCAATCAGTATCTTCTTAATATGCTCATGATTTTTGCCGAAAAAAGGCGGTTCGATATGCTCTCAAAATGCTGGCTCGAATACCGCAGGAACTATTGCAAGGCAAATAACATTCTGCCTGTTACAGCAACCTCTGTTCAGCCTCTGACAGAGGAGCAGAAGGCAAAGCTTATCGAAAAGCTTACAGCCAAAACAGGTTCACAAATTCTTTTAACCTGCGTTGTAAATCCCAAATATCTCGGCGGTATCATGCTTGAATACGACGGCAAGAGGGTTGACGCAAGCGTTAAGAACCGTTTTGCCGAAATGCGCCAGCTGTTAAGACAAAGCGATCTATCCCCCAAATCGGGCTCATAACATCTTATAAGTGGAGATGAAATAATGAACTTAGACGAAATCAGCAGCCTTATAAAGGCTCAAATAAAAAATTACGAAGCAAAAGCCGAACTGTCCGAGGTTGGCTCGGTCATCACCGTCGGTGACGGTATCGCTTCTGTATACGGACTTGACAAGTGCCTCTCTAACGAGCTTGTCCAGTTCTCTAACGGCACCTACGGCATGGCCCTCAACTTAGAAGAGGATTTCGTTTCCGTAGTAATGCTCGGCTCCGACGCAGGCGTTCGCGAAGGCGACACCGTCAAGCGCACAGGCTCGGTTGTTTCCGTCCCTGTCGGCGAGGCTTTGATCGGCCGTGTCGTTAATGCACTCGGTCAACCTGTCGACGGCAAAGGCCCCGTTGAATATGAAAAACTCATGCCTATCGAGCGCAAAGCAACAGGCATTATCGAAAGAAAGTCTGTAAGCGTACCCTTGCAGACAGGTATCAAGGCAATCGACTCGATGATTCCTATCGGCCGCGGCCAGCGTGAGCTTATCATCGGCGACCGCCAGACAGGTAAAACCGTCATTGCAACCGATACCATCATCAACCAGAAGGGCAAAAACTGTATCTGTATCTATGTTGCAATCGGTCAGAAGAATTCTACCGTTGCCCAGCTTGTTGAAACCTTAACCCGTGCAGGCGCAATGGATTACACCATTGTAGTAAGCTCCACAGCAAGCGAGCTTGCAACACTCCAGTATATCGCACCCTACTCGGGCTGTACCATGGGTGAATACTTCATGAACAAGGGTATGGACTGCCTTATCATCTATGATGATTTGTCCAAGCACGCAGTTGCATACCGTACACTTTCGCTTCTCATCCGTCGCCCTCCGGGACGTGAAGCTTACCCCGGCGACGTTTTCTATCTGCATTCCCGCTTGCTCGAGCGTGCAGCACGCCTCAGCGATGATTGCGGCGGCGGTTCCTTAACTGCTCTTCCCATCATCGAAACCCAGGCAGGCGACGTTTCAGCCTACATTCCCACCAACGTTATTTCCATTACCGACGGTCAGATCTTCTTGGAGACTGAGCTTTTCAACTCGGGCATCATGCCTGCCGTTAACCCCGGTATCTCCGTAAGCCGTGTAGGCGGCTCTGCCCAGCTCAAGTCGATGAAGCAGGTTTCGGGTTCGTTAAAGCTTCTTTACTCCCAATACCGCGAGCTTCAGTCGTTTGCTCAGTTCGGCTCCGACCTCGATAAGGACACCAAGGACCGTTTGGCACAGGGCGCCCGAATCGTAGAGGTTTTAAAGCAGGACAGAAACACTCCTGTCCCTGTCGAGCTTCAGGTCTGCATCATCTATGCCGTAGTTAATAACTACCTTAAAGATATTCCTGTTGAAATGGTAAAGGAATATGAAAAGGAACTCTATTTTGAAATGACTTCCTACCATCAGGATGTTTTAGACCTCATCTTAGACCCCAAGGGCCTTAACGATGAAAGCAAAGCCGCGCTCGATGCCGCAATTGACGAATTCACAAAGAAATTCTTAAGCATCCACTGATTTATTTACTTTAATTAATAACGAAGGGAGGGAACACACGTGGCTTCAATGAAGGAAATCAACCTTCGCATAAAAAGTATTACAGGCACGAGGCAGATAACCAAGGCTATGGAGCTTGTTGCCATCTCCAAGCTTTCCAAAGCACGAGAGAGGACAGAGCGCTGCCGCCCGTTCTATGACGAGCTTTATCAGGCACTCTGCGACATTTCAACAACAAGCACCGCCAAAGATTCGCCCTATTGCCAGACGCGCGAGGTCAAAAAGTCCTGCATCATCGTAATCGCAGGCGACAGAGGCCTTGCAGGCGGATATAACAACAACCTTTTCAAGCTTTTTGAAGAGCTTAAAGCCGACAAAAATGTTTGTGTGCTTCCCATTGGTAAACGCTCTGTCGATTATTGCACCCGCAAGGGATATGAGATTATTTCAAGCGAATA
>JAZSPX010000160.1:0-2660 GCA_045537675.1 Candidatus Faeciplasma sp.
TGAAAACAGCATGGAAGGCTTTGCAGGCAGTGTCCGTCAGATCGTTAAAGCAGGCAAGTCCGGCCAGCTGCGTGGGGTTAAGGGCACCGTTGCACAGATAATCTCCGTTGACTCGAAATACAGCCTTGCAATCGAAACCGCCTTGGGCGGCGCCATGCAAAACATCGTTGTCGATAACGAAGAGACAGCTAAAAGAGGTATCCGCATTTTAAAGGAAACCAACGGCGGCCGTGCAACCTTCCTTCCCATAACTTCGGTGAAAGGCAACGAGCTTAACGTCGACGGCATTGACATGATGGAGGGCTACGTTGCCCTTGCAAGCGAGCTTGTTAAATATGATAACGAATATAACGGTATCGTTTTGTCCTTGCTTGGCAGAATAGTAATTGCCGAAAATATCGACCTTGCAACCAACATTGCCAAAAAGTGCGGATATAAATTCCGCATCATCACTCTCGACGGTCAGGTAATCAACGCAGGCGGTTCGTTCACGGGCGGCAGCTCGTCACGCACCAGCGGTGTTCTTTCACGAAAGAACGAAATTTCCGCAATTGAAAAGAAGATAGAAACCCTTTCCAAAACCCACAAGCTCCTTTCCGACAGGGTGAAGGACTTGACTGCCGAGGTTGAAAAGTTAGGCTTCGACGTTGAGGGTGAGCGTGAAACTGTGTCTGTAATGGACACCGATAAGGTCCGTTTCGAGGGTGAGCTTGCAAGAATTCAGCTCGTTATCGACCAATATGAAGAACGCCTTGACGAAATTCATGCCGCAATCACCTCTAACGAGGGTAAGATCTCGGCAAGCGAAGAAACAGCCAAGCAAAGTGAAGAAGAACTCAAGTCTTGCGAGGAAGAAATCGTTTCTCTCGAATCCTTGGTGTCCGACGCTCAGAAAATGGGCAGTCAGTCACGTCAAGTCCGTGAAACTCTCTCTCTTGAAATTTCCGAAAAGAAGCTTGGCATAGTCGAGCTTAACAAGGATATTGAAGCGGCACTCTTAAGCGTCACCCAGTTAGAGGGTAATGCGCTCGAATCGCAAAACGACATCAAGCACCAGAACGAGCGTATCGACGAGCTTTTGGCTGCTATCGAAACCGAAAAGGAAAACATTGCCGAGCGTGAAAAAGAAGCTGAGAACGCAAAGAACATGATCTTGCGCCTTAACGAAAACATTAAGGCCGAACTTGAAAACAGCATGAATTATGAGCGCATGGCCAATAATCTTCGTGCGTCCTCCCGCCAGAAGCTCGAGGAAAAGGAAAGAGTATCCGCAGAGGTTTCCCGTCTTTCCGAACGTCACGAGAATTTAAGCCGCGATAACGACAGCATCATCAACCAGCTTTGGGAATCCTATTCCTTAACCGTTGCCGAGGCTGCCGAGCATGCCGAAGAGATCGAAGACATGAGCGAAGCCACAAAGCGCCTTAACGAGCTTAAAAATAAAATAAGGGCACTCGGCTCTGTCAATACCGATGCTATCGACGAATATAAGGAAGTTTCCGAGCGTTACGAATTCTTATCCAATCAGCTTAACGATGTCTTGAAGTCCAAGACCGAGCTTGAAAACTTGATTTCCTCGCTCACTCAAAGCATGAAGGAGATCTTTAGTGAAAGCTTCGCAAAGATCAACGAAAACTTTAAGAAGACGTTTGTCGAGCTGTTTGGCGGCGGTAAGGCCGAGCTTGCGCTGACCGACCCCAACAACATCTTAGAATCGGGTATCGAAATCAACGTTGCGCCTCCCGGCAAGGTAATTAAAAACCTTTCGCTTCTTTCGGGCGGCGAGCAGGCGTTCGTTGCCATTGCAATCTACTTTGCAATACTCAAGCTTCGTCCTTCGCCCTTCTGTATTTTGGACGAAATAGAAGCCGCACTTGACGACGTCAACGTAACCCGTTACGCTCAGTATTTAAGAAACTTCACCGACACAACACAGTTCATTCTTGTTACCCACCGCCGTGGCACAATGGAAGAAGCCGATATTCTTTACGGTGTTACCATGCAGGAAAAGGGCGTTTCCAAGCTTTTAAGAATGGACATTTCCGATGCGGCACTTGCGGCAGAGAACTAATTATATATTAACTTAACGGAGGATTAATATGGGCTTTTTTGAAAAACTCAAAGCCGGTCTTACCAAGACAAAAAACAGCTTTATGGGCGGAATCAACGCGCTCATCAAAGGCTCGAAAATAGATGACGACTTCTTCGACGAGCTTGAAGAAACTCTCATTCTTTCCGACATCGGCGCAAAGACCGCTGATGACATCGTAACCTCTTTGCGTGAAAGAGTTAAGAAAGAAAAAATAAGCGAACCCGAAGATGTCAAGCAGGCACTTAAAGACATCATCTCAGAAATGCTGGGCGAGGATACACCCTTAGATTTATCCACCAAGCCCTCGGTAATCTTGGTTATCGGCGTCAATGGTGTCGGCAAAACCACAACCATCGGCAAGCTTTCCTATCAGCTTAAGAACGAGGGCAAAAAAGTTCTCGTTGCCGCTGCCGATACCTTCCGTGCCGCCGCAATCGACCAGCTTCAGGTATGGACAGACCGCGCAGGTGTTGATATCATCAAGCATGCCGAAGGCTCTGACCCCGCGGCCGTAGTGTTCGACGCTTTGGATGCTGCCAAGGCAAGAAACGTCGACGTTGTAATCGTC
>JAZSPX010000004.1:0-3811 GCA_045537675.1 Candidatus Faeciplasma sp.
TTTACATATTCAGCCATGAGGTAACCGTCAATAACTTCGCCGATTGTGTTAGCAACTCTCTGACAGGATTCAGATGCCGGGAAGGGGAGATATACGCACAAAACGGGTATATCTTCTTCATGGCAGAAGTCCATAAACTTAATGAAATATTCAAAGTTTACGCTGTCAAGCTCTGTTTTTTCGCTTTCGCCAATCGGCCAATACTGTCCTCTGCCAAGTCCGGTCAACATACTCGAGCCCTTTTCGGGAGAGATCTTAACGTTAAAATCTCTTTCATCAAGCTCATCCCAGCGGTTATGATACATCATCAAATTAAACACAAAGTCAAGTCTGTGGTCATAGTTGTCAAACACGTCAAGCGCCATCTGAAGCTTATTCAAAGAGAAGGGTGTTTCATCAAACTGAACGTGCTGCTGCTCAATTCTGTCCTGACGGTACTTGCCGTTGCCTTCCTGATATTCCATGATACCGAACATATCAATTACAACAAGCTTGGGTTCGGTATATTTAATTACATCTTTAAAAATGTAATAGCTTTCAGCAGGGGTGCAGTTCGAATATCCCCAGTTATACGAGGATATGCCATAGCCCTCCCAAAGCTCCATCGGCAAAACGGTGTTCCATGTGTGGCTTGTGCCAAGGAATATTACGTCGAAGTTTGTTTCGCTTTCAAAAAAGTCGGTATATTTTTCTTTTGCCTCTTTATATTCCAAAAATTCTCCGCAAGCGTGAATTGAAATAGCAAGCAAAATAACAAATGCTAAACCGTGGAAAAAGTGCTTAAGCTTAGTTAACATTTTCACGCCTCCTTTAGAACTGGAAGTAAATGAAGTTTGCGGCGTCGTAGCCCGAGCCCCAAATACCAAATACTAAAATAAAGCAAATCGCAACAATAAGCACAGCGCATCTTACAATATAAGGTGCCTTCTGAATGTAGTGTCTTACGCTAATGCCAAAGTGCTTGAACGTATCCGCAATCAACAGAATTACAATGCACACAAGCATTAAAATAAAGTTCTTTTCGTTAAGTCCACAGTGGAAAAGTGCGCCGTTTTTAAATATCTCAAAGTTCGAGGCTGTAAACACGCTTCCAATCATCTCAAACGAATCGGTAACAGTCGAAGCTCTGAAGAATATCCATGCAAAGTCAACAAGCGCAAACGTAATGATCATCTGCACAAATCTAAGCAAGAAGAACTTGCGGCTGATGTGAAGCACCTTGCAGATCTTTTCTCTTAAAGGCATAAGCATTTCGCCGATAATCTGGTAAATACCGTTCAATGCGCCCCAAATTACGAATGTGAAGTTAGCGCCGTGCCAAAGTCCGCTTACCAAAAATACAATAAGCTTGTTTAAATACTTTCTTACAACACCCTTGCGAGAGCCGCCCAGCGGTATGTATAAATAATCCTTAAACCACGAGGTGAGGGAAATGTGCCACTTTCTCCAGAACTCGGCAACAGTTACCGAAAGGTAAGGCGCATCGAAGTTTTCCATAAGGTCAATGCCAAGCATTCCTGCAGCACCCATTGCAATGGTCGAGTATCCATAGAAGTCGCAATAAATCTGAACTGCAAACAAAAGCGTAGCAATAATAATAAACCAACCGGGGAATCTTTCATAATCGGCGTAAACCGTGTCAACAAACATTGCAATTCTGTCTGCCAAAACGATCTTTAAGAAGAAGCCCCATACCATCAAGAACAAGCCGTCTCTTGCTTTAACATAAGAAAACTTCTTGGGTACAGCAAGCTGTTTCAAAAGGTTTTTAGAGCGTTCAATAGGTCCCGCTACAAGCTGAGGGAAGAAGGAAACGAACAAAGCATATCTGAAGAAATTCTTTTCAGCATAAATCTCGTTTCTGTAAACGTCAATAGTATAGCTTAATGCCTGGAATGTATAGAACGAAATACCAACGGGCAACAAAACGTCAACTGCGGGAATATGAAGCTCAATGCTCATCATTTCAAACAGCGATTTAAGCGAATCAATAAAGAAGTTGGCATATTTAAAATATCCAAGCACCGCAAGGTTTGAAACGATTACAAAAGCAACGCCAAGCTTTTTAACAGTTGTTTTCTTTTTGTCGGTCCAGTTTCGGTTTTTAACAAATTCAATCAGCAGGCCGCCGGCATATGTGCAGGCTGTCGAAAACAGAATTAAAAGCGCATATTTTGCGTTCCAGCACATATAGAAGTAATAGCTTGCGGCAAGCAGCCACAAATATTTAATCTTGTTCGGGATTATAAAATAAATCACCAGAACGATAGGGAAGAATATCAAAAATTCCAATGAGTTAAAGAGCATATCTTGTCTCCAAATAATTAAGTGTTCAAAGTTATATCAAGAGCAAAGCTGACGCAATCATCAGCTTTGCTCTAAATTTTTTTACTGTTTCTTCTTAGACTTCATTGCCAAAATCAATACGATAACTGCGATAACAACAACGGCAGCAACACCGATGATGATATATAAGCCCATGCCGCCACCTGCAGAAGAACTGCTTGAATGGCTTACGGCAGTCAAGGTGAAGTTGTCAATATAAACAGGCTTGTCAGCGCCACCCTTGGCTCTGATCTCAATGGTGTTTTCGCCCTGCTTCAGCTTAATGTCCGAGGAAACGGTAAGCCAGTCCTCAAGCGACAAGGTAGCGCCCATTGCAGTCGTGCCAATCTTTTTGCCGTTTACATATAAGCTTGCGCCCGAATAATCAGCGTCGCTCGCATATTTGATCTCTAATTTATATAAGCCTGCGGTGTCAATGTTTACGGTTTCTTTAAGCTTGGCGTCGTTGTCGCCCAGAATAACGTATCCCTGGCCGGTATAGTTGTCAACGCCGTTTCTCGAACCGTTCTTGACAAGGCTGTTAATGCCGCTGTAATCGAACAATTCAGCCTCGTGCTGAAGTGTGCCGTAGTAATCAGCAGGAGCAGCAGGAACTTCAAGTCTTGCTTCGTTATAATCAGTCGAGCGTCCCGTTGCCGCGCCCTTACAGCTAACCTCAAGCTCAACAGGGCCGTTATGCTTAACTGTTATGGTATACACGCCGCCTTCCCATGTTGTGGAAACAGTGGCCTTAAGTGTGCCGATACCTCTGTCTGTGTGGGTTACAGTGGGTTCTTCGCTTGCACCTCTGATAACGATTGTGTCGGTGCCGCCCTTCAAAACGTTGTTATCGTCGAAGTTATTTAAATAGAATGTAATCTTGTCAGCATATTCGTTGATAAGACCTGTCGAATATCTTGAATATGTAAGCTCCATGCTCTCGCAGGTGTTATACTGCAAGGGGATAAGCGCAGTAGCAGTCTGGCTTGCCTTGTAGGGGTTATATGTTACCCATACGTTTTCATTATGTGCAGCATATAAATCGCCTGTATATTCTTCGGGGAAGAGCTCGTTCAATTCTGCTACCTTGTCATCAACAGTAGGCCAATACTTTTTATATTCAGACTGCTTGATAACAATGTCAAAGTCATAAGAAAGGTCGTTGCTCAAAGCATGGCACAGGGGGATAGTGGGGTAACGGCCGGTGCTCTTATAAAGGTTATGGTTGTTGCGCAATCCACCGTCGCCTTCAATATCATAAAGACCGCTGAACAAATCAACAGGTGTGCAATACTTAGCATCGTCATCGCCTGTCTGAACGTCGTTTATAAGAATAACCTTTGTGCGTTCAATAACTTCTTCTCGTGTGGGAATTCTGAAGGTGCCGTCAATTATCTTCAGGAAAGAGTCAATAGCAACGTTGTCAAATGCGTCGGTATTATACCATGTTCTCGAGGTAAGTCCGTCCTCGGTCTCAATAGTGCCG
>JAZSPX010000115.1:0-3292 GCA_045537675.1 Candidatus Faeciplasma sp.
AAAGGATTTTTTGATGATGATTTAATTAGAACGTGAACTGGTCGGGGTCCTCGATGTCTTTGGCAAAGGGGCCTGCGGCGGGCAGAGTTTTGGTGCGGAACTTGGAAAGCTCTTTTGCCTTTTCTTTTGAAATGATGTAAGCCGACTCGACATCGGACTTGGCTTTAAGTGTCATTACCTGAACGCCCTGTGTGTTGCGGGTGGGCTTGGGTAAAATCATGCCCGAATTGAAGATGATTGCTCTGCCGTTGGTCGAGCGCATCATAACCTCGGCACCGTCACCGATAGGCAAAATCTCGACAAGAGGGCTCTTATCGGAATAAGCGCCTGAAAGCATTTTACGGTTGGTTTTTGTTTCATAAGAGGAAAGAGGCACCTTGGCAGCCTTGCCGTTTTTGAACACGAACAATACGCAACCGCTGTAATCGAGGGTTACAACCATGCCTGCAACATTCTCGCCTTCTTCGAACTTTAAGGTTGCGGGAATGTAATCGCCGAGTAAGCTTGCCTTAGAATCGGCAAACTGAGAAGCCTTAGCCTTGTAGACATTGGCTTTATCGGTGAAGAACAAAAGCTCGGCGCGGTTGGTGGTATCAAGCTCGTATACCATAACGTCGTTTTCTTTAAGCTTCTGCTCGCCCGACATTCGCAAGGACTGAGGGGTGATCTTTTTGAAGTAACCCTCGCGAGTCAGGAATAGACGGCAAGGATAGTCGGGAACTTCCTTTTCGACCTTGACATCGGGTTCTTCGTCGACATAAATAACCTCGGTCTTTCGGGGCTGGCCGAACTTGTCGGAAACCTTTTTAAGCTCGTCGATAATGATGAGCTTGATTTTTCTTTCGCTGCCCAAAATTTCGGTCATTTCTTCAATGTCTTTTTCAAGTTGGGCAATATCTTTAATGCGGTTTAAAATGAATTCGCGGTTAAGGTGGCGAAGCTTGATTTCGGCAACGTATTCTGCCTGTATCTCGTCAATCGAGAAGCCGATCATAAGGTTTGGTACAACGTCGGATTCCTCGTCAGTCTCGCGAACTATCTTGATTGCCTTATCTATATCAAGAAGTATTTTCTCAAGGCCCTTTAACAGGTGCAGACGTTCTTTCTTTTTGTTAAGGTCGAAATTAATTCTGCGCTTGACACAGCCGATTCTGAACTTTATCCATTCCTTCAAAATGTCGGTAACGCCCAAAACCTTGGGATAGCCGTTGACAAGAATGTTGAAGTTCGGCGAGAAGCTATCCTGCAAAGGGGTAAGCTTGTAAAGCTTTTTCATCAAAGCGTCGGGGTCTATGCCTCGCTTCAAGTCGATGGCGATCTTCAAGCCGTCAAGGTCGGTTTCGTCACGAATGTAGGAAACCTCTTTCATGCCGCCCTTTGCAAGCTCGATAATCTTTTCGATAATAGCTTCGACCGTGGTGGTGGGAGGAATCTCGGTAACCTCGATACAGTTGGCTTCTTTATCGTAATTATATTTAGAACGAATCTTCACTGCTCCCCTGCCGGTTGAATAAATCTGGCGGAGCTTTTCGTCGTCGTGAATGAGGTAACCGCCGCCGGGGAAATCGGGGCCTTTGATCGACTGGGAAACATCATAGTCGGGGTCACGAATGAGGGCAATGGTAGCCTCGCAAAGCTCTTTAAGGTTGAAGGGGCAGATAGCGCTTGCCATTGAAACGCCGATGCCGATGTTTGAGTTCACCAAAATTGACGGGAATGAAACCGGCAAAAGCTCGGGCTCCTGCATGGTGTTATCATAGTTGGGGACGAAGTTTACGGTGTCTTTGTCAATATCAGCGAAAAGCTCTGAGCAGATGGGGTCGAGCTTTGCTTCGGTATAACGGGAAGCGGCGTATGCCATGCCCGAGGAATATGCCTTGCCGAAGTTACCCTTAGAGTCGATATAGGGGTGCAAAAGCGATTCGTTACCGCGGGTTAAACGCACCATCGTTTCATAGATCGCCTGGTCGCCGTGGGGGTTAAGCTTCATGGTCTGACCTACAATGTTTGCAGACTTTGTTCTTCCTCCCGTTAAAAGGCCCATTTTATACATGGTGTAAAGCAGTTTGCGGTGGGAGGGCTTGAAACCGTCAATCTCGGGGAAGGCGCGGGAGACGATGACGCTCATGGCGTAGGGCATGTAGTTTTTTTCAAGCGTTATGGTAATTGGTTCTTCGACAACTGTGCCCGCACCGTTGATATAAGCGTCGGCCTGACGCTTTGAAAGCTTAAGGGGCTTGTCGTCGGTCTTTTTCTTTTTTGCCATATCTATTTTCCTTTATAATAGAATTTTTAGCTTATGTCGGCCATTTCAAGGTAGTCGTGGCCGTTGATGTTGATAAACTCCTTACGGGCGCTTAAGTTGTCGCCCAAAAGCATATCGAACATGAATTTGGTGTGCTCGGCTTCGTCGGGTGTCACCTTGATAAGACGTCTTGTGTCGGGGTTCATGGTGGTAAGGCTCATCATATCCGGTTCGTTTTCACCAAGACCCTTTGAGCGCTGAATGGTATATTTTTGGTTGCCAATCATATTTAAAATCTCGTTGCGCTCGCTTTCGTCATAGGCAAAATAGGTTCTGTCCTTGGTGTTGATTTCGAAAAGCGGAGACTCTGCGATGTAGACGTACCCCTCCTCGATAAGAGTGGGTGTGAGGGTGTAGAGCATGGTTAAAATGAGCGTTCTGATCTGGAAGCCGTCGTAGTCGGCATCGGTACAGATGACGATCTTGTTCCAGCGCAGGGCGTTGATGTTAAAGCTTGAAATATCTTTGTTCTTTGCGGTTTTAACTTCAACTCCGCAGCCGAGGACCTTGACTAAATCGGTGATTATCTCGCTGTCGAATATCTTTGAATAGCTTGCCTTTAAGCAATTTAAAATTTTACCTCTGACAGGGATAACAGCCTGGAATTCGGCATTGCGGGCAAGCTTTACCGAGCCTAAAGCCGAGTCGCCTTCCACAATGTAAAGCTCGCGCCTTGTAGTGTCTTTAGTTCGGCAATCGACGAACTTTTTAACCATGTTTGCCATGTCAAGCTTTTCGGCATACATTTTTTTGGTGTTGATTCTTGTTTTTTCGGCGCTCTCGCGCGAGCGCTTGTTGACAAGCACCTGGTCGCAGATTTTGTTGGCTTCTTCGGGTTTTTCAATAAAGTAAACCTCTAACTGGTGCTTTAGGAATTCAACTGCGGCATCGTAGATGAACTTGTTGGTGATTGCCTTTTTAGTCTGATTTTCATAAGAGGTCTGGGTTGAGAAGGAGCTTGAAACCAGAACAAGGCAATCCTCGACG
>JAZSPX010000080.1:0-5250 GCA_045537675.1 Candidatus Faeciplasma sp.
CGACTTCCTGAATGCGGAGATCCCTTTGATAACGGCGACTTGATCTAAGGATAGAATAAAAAATGAACGGCCGAAAGGAGTGAAAAGGGATTGTCGGTATTACAAGAATATAAATGTCCGTGCTGTAACGGCGCCATCGAATTCGACAGCTCTTTGCAAAAGATGAAGTGCCCTTATTGCGACACGGAGTTCGACGTTGAAACGCTTGCTTCCTATGACGATGTGCTTAAAAACGAGCAGTCAGACGACATGACGTGGCAAAACGCTGCCGGCACCGAATGGCAGGAGGGTGAAACAGACAACCTTCGTGTTTATGCCTGCAATTCCTGCGGCGGTGAGATCGTCGGTGACGAAAACACGGCGGCAACCTCTTGCCCCTATTGCGGCAACCCCGTTGTTATGATGGGCCAGTTTGCAGGTGCCCTCAAGCCCGACTACGTAATCCCCTTCAAGCTCGATAAACAAGCAGCCATTGCCGCCCTTAAAAAGCATTACAGCGGCAAAAAGCTTTTGCCAAAGGTGTTTACAGACCAAAATCATATCGACGAAATCAAGGGTATTTACGTTCCTTTCTGGCTTTTCGATGCTGATGCGAGCGCAAATATCCGCTATAAAGCAACCCGTGTAAGAACGTGGAGCGATTCGCGCTATATCTATAACGAAACAAGCTTCTATTCCGTAAGCCGAGGGGGGACCATCGGCTTTGAAAGAATCCCTGTCGACGGTTCGACCAAAATGGCAGACGATTTGATGGAATCTATCGAGCCTTACGATTTTTCGCAGGCGGTAGATTTTCAGACAGCTTATCTTGCAGGCTATCTGGCAGACAAATATGACGTTGACGCCAACAGCAGCATCAGCCGTGCCAATCAAAGAATTAAAAAAAGCACCGAAGATGCTTTCCGCTCAACTGTGCGGGGATATGTTACCGTTACGCCCGAATCCTCGAGCGTTCAGCTAAAAAACGGCAGCGCAAAATATGCGCTCTACCCGGTGTGGATACTTAACACCACGTGGGAGGATAAGAAATATATCTTTGCCATGAACGGACAGACCGGAAAGTTCGTCGGCGACCTGCCGATGGACAAAAGCGCCTATATGAAGTGGCTTTTGGGAATAACAGGCGTTGCAAGTGCTGTGGCGTTTGTCATAAGCTACATTCTGTGGCTGCTTTAACGGGGGAGGGTGGATATGAAAAGAAACCTCATCTCGTTAGCGCTTGCTTTCTGCCTTTTTGTTACACTGGCAATAACGGCATCCGCCGAATCCAACCTTCCAAGATTAGTTGACAACGCCGACCTTTTGACCGAAAGCGAGGAAAGGGAGCTTCTTTCAAAGCTTGACGGTATCAGTCAAAAGCACCGGCTCGACGTTGTGGTTGTGACAACAAACAGCTTGGGCGGAAAAACCGCAATGGCATATGCCGACGACTTCTTCGACTATAACGGTTACGGCTTTGGCGATGATGGCGACGGAGTGTTGCTTCTTGTCTGCATGCAAACCCGTGAGTGGCACATAAGCACAAAAGGTTATGGCATAACCGCCTTTACCGACGCAGGCCTTGATTATATGTCCGAGCAATTTCTTGCCGATTTAAGCGACGGGTACTATTACGATGCCTTTGTTACATATGCCGACCTGTGCGATAACTTTGTTACACAGGCAAATGCAGGCACGCCCTACGACTATGATTCCTTGCCCAAAGTGCCTTTTAACTTTGGCGCAAGCCTGCTTATCTCGGTGGTAATTGGCTTTGTTATTGCCCTTGTTTCAACAGGTGCCATGAAAAGCGAGCTTAAATCTGTAAGAAGACAGCCAAGAGCAGAGCATTACGTTAAAAATAATAGCCTTGACATAACCCTCTCTCGCGACTTCTACCTTTACAGGCACGTAAGCCGAACAGTCAAGCCTCAGAACACAAGCTCGGGCGGTTCAAGCGTTCATCGCTCGTCATCAGGCTCCTTCCACGGCGGAAGAGGCGGCAGATTTTAGTTAAAAAACAAAACATCCTCTTGGTTTTTAAGAGGATGTTTTTATTTTTTATGCCTTATAAATTCTAATCGCTATAAAAGGCTTGCCGGGCAGTTCGATTCTTATTTTGCCCTTGAATGTGCCCTTGTGCTCAACGGTCATGTTCCATGTGTCAATTACGTCAACTGCATATTCGTTTTCGTTGTCATAATAATATTCCTTAAAACAGGGCTGTAAAAGACCTAAGTAGATAAGCCTGAAGCCTGTCTTTTCATAAACCTCGTCATCTTCGGGTATGCCGCAGGCAGCGTCCCAGCATTGCTGGCTGAATTTTAAATAACCGCCCGGTACCTCGCTCGCAATTTTTGCAATAAATTCGCATCTGGGGGCAATATCGCCCTTAAGCACGCCGCCATGAGACCACCAAAGAATGCTGTCCTCGCTGTAATATGTCTCGCCGTGTCCCAAATATCCGCCGCGGCAGAAAGCCTCCCAAAAGCGTCTTAAAAGCTCAGTCGCAGGCAGGTTGCCCCAGCCGTGTTGAATGTTGCCTTCATAACCGATCTCGTCCCACACAACGGGCTTGCCATATCGGTCGCGGTGTTCGTTTGTATATTCGGTTGTTTTATACATGTCCTGCCGTTGCAGACTGCAGTGGGTTACCCACGGCTCGGTGTGGTCGTAAAAGCCAAAGCAGTTGTGAATTGAACGCAGGCGGTCAAACTTGTCGTTTTCCATAACCACGCTTGCAAAGCGTCGCCAGTCGTCAACGGTTTTGTCCTTCATAAGGTCAAATTCATTTGCAAAGCTCCACCAAACGTTCCTGAAAGCCGAGAATCTTGCAACAACATATTTCAAATACATGTCGTCATGCTCGGGCTTCATGCAGGAAAATCCCCATCTGTCATAAGGGTGGAATAAGATTATATCCGCTTCAATTCCCAAATCCATAAGTGCTAAAATGCACTTTTCAATGTGCTTGAAATGCTTTGGGTTAAAGCGCTCAAAGTCCCAGCTGTTGCCGCTCGTCTTTCCGTCAAAGCCCCAGAAGTTCTCTTTTGTCAATACACTCGAATCCATCGGCGTGCCCACAAACGGATAGCTTCTCGGCTCGTTAAGGTTATAGTCATAGTGCTTCGGGAATACGCAGAAGCGTATTTTGTTAAAGGGCGAGGCTTTAAGGCTTGCAAGTGTTTTTTCAATCAGCTCGTCCGACTGCAAGTTCCACACATAACACGTTGTGCCAATGCAGAAATAAGGTGTACCGTCGGCATATGCAAAGTGATATTTGTTTGCAACCTTAACAGGGCCGTGGTTGCCTTCTTTTGCTGGGGTAACGCAGAACTCGCCCGAATAAGCCTCGTCGCAAAAGCTGCCGCTTACAGTATAGCTGTAATTACCTTCATAAGAGGGCATGAAGCGAACCTTATAAACCCCGTCGCCGTCATAAAAACCGTTTACGGTAACGTCTTCGCGGTCTCCTGCAAATCTGCCCGATATATCATAATCCTTAAAAGGGTTTCCGTCTGCTTTGCCGTTAAACGAAAGCTCGAGCATGCCCCATTTTTCAACTGTCATAATGCTGTCCTCCAAGCAAGAGTTATTGATTATATAATATCATTTTTGCAAACTATTTCAAGCAGTTTTTTGCGCTGTCGTTGACTTAATTTGTTTTCGGGTATATAATTATATTAATTTTATGATTGAAACAGGATGTATTAAAATGTTAAAACGATTTATCAGCTATTATAAGCCGCACAAGTTAATGTTTTCGCTCGATATGCTGGCGTCATTGGGCATTTCTTTAATCGGTATGCTTTACCCCATCATGACCCGCACGATGCTTAACGACCTCATTCCCAACAAAAACTACCGCATGATAGTTATAATGGGCCTTGGTCTTTTGGGCGTATATATTGTCAGAATGCTTTTGCAATATTTCGTGCAATACTTCGGACATATAATCGGTGTTAAAATGCAGGCGCAAATGCGAAGCGATATGTTTAAAAAGCTTCAGTCTTTGCCCTATACTTATTATGACAACCACGAAACCGGCAAAATAATGTCACGAATGACAAATGACTTAATGGATATTTCAGAGCTTGCACACCACGGCCCCGAAAACTTCTTCATTTGTTCAATAATGATACTCGGCTCGTTCATCTATCTTTGCACCATCGACCCGTTGCTGACTTTAATTATTTTTGCGTGCGTGCCGATTCTGGTTGCTGTTGCTTCGGTTTTGCGCAAAAACATGCGCGAAGCATTTATGGAAAGCCGCACGAGCATTGCAGTTATCAACTCGGCGCTTGAAAGCAGCATTTCGGGCATTCGTGTTACCAAAGCATTCACCAACACAAAAACCGAGACGGACAAGTTTGAAAACGGCAACACCCTTTTTGTCGAGGCAAGACGCAAAGCCTATAACGTAATGGCAAAGTTCCATTCCTCAACCGCATTCATAACCGATATTTTCAACGTTATCGTATTAATTGCAGGCGGCTTGTTCCTCTATTCGGGAAGAATCAATTTCGGTGATTATTCAACCTTTATCGTTTCAATAAATCTTTTCATCGGCCCTGTTATGACGCTTATCTCTTTTGTCGAGCAATATCAGAAAGGTGTTACCGGCTTTGAACGCTTTATTGAAATTATGGACGAAAAGCCCGAGACCGACAAGCCCGATGCGAAGCCCTTAAAAGAAGTTAGGGGCAACATTGTGTTCGATAACGTCAACTTCTCTTACAGCGACTCGAAGGAGATTATAAGTAATCTTTCGCTTAACATTCAAAAAGGGCAGAAGCTTGCAATGGTCGGCCCCTCGGGCGGGGGAAAGACTACCCTTTGTCACCTGCTGCCCAGATTCTATGAATATGAAAGCGGCAGCATAACCATCGACGGAACGGATATTAAAGACGTCACCCTTGAATCGTTAAGACAAAACATCGGCATCGTTCAGCAGGATGTTTTCCTGTTCGACGGTACGATCGGCGAAAATATCATGTATGGCAGACCCGACGCCACCCACGAAGAAATGGTTGCCGCCGCAAAGCGTGCAAATATCGACGAATATGTTGCAACCCTGCCAAACGGTTACGATACACGCATCGGCGAGCGAGGAGTTAAGCTTTCGGGCGGTCAGAAACAGCGCCTTTCGATAGCACGAGTTTTCTTGAAGGACCCTGCTATTTTAATCCTCGATGAAGCGACGAGCGCTTTGGACAACACCACCGAAATCTTAATTCAAGAGGCTTTGGACGAGCTTTGCAAGGGCAGAAC
>JAZSPX010000164.1:0-6480 GCA_045537675.1 Candidatus Faeciplasma sp.
CAAAAAGCATTCAAGCCCAAAGTGGCAGAACAAAACAACCGTGTCCATGTTCGGGTCAACAGCGTCATAATATCTTCCGTTGCGCTTATATCCGTGACGCTCCAAAAGCTCGTCCAGTCCGTCCGTCACCTCTTTATAAAGCTCGGGCATTCTGCCTTCCTTCAAAAAGTCAACGTTCATAAAGTTGTCAGCGTCAAAAAGCCCGTCAATTTGCGTGTAAAACGAGGGTAAAAAGTCCCACGCAATCGTCGTCCTGTCCTCGGGCATGTAAGGCACCTTCACTTGACAGTGACCGAATTCCTTAAGCCAGTCGCAGGTAACTGCTTCACGCCCCATTTTCTTCAGTGTTAACGAGGCTGTATCCTTCGCTCTGCCCAACGGTGAACAGTAAAACGCCTTTACATCAAGCTTCGAAAGTCTGTCAGCTAAAAGTTCTGCTTCTCTCCAGCCTTTCTCGGTCAAAGAATCTATCGAATAGTCGGGGTCTCCGTGTCTAACAATAATCAGCTTCATAAAATCAACTCCTTATGCTCAAATTATATCATTCGCTTTGCCCGTTGTCCAGCATTTGTTTACTTTACGCCTTGAAATTTCCATGTCGCTGTGATATTATAAAATCTGAATCTAATTCCACCCGAAAGGAAGCGTTTTAATGTCTATTCTTGTAACAGGCGGCGCCGGATATATCGGCTCGCACACCGTTCTTGAACTTTTAGAAAAAGGTCACGAGGTCGTCGTTTTCGATAACCTCTCCAACTCGTGCGAGGAATCGCTTAACCGTGTTCAAAAGCTCACAGGCAAGTCTTTAAAGTTCTACGAGGCTGATATGCTCGACCGCGCACCCATGGACAAAATTTTCGATGAAAACCCCGACATCACCGCAGTTATCCATTTCGCTGGCTTAAAGGCTGTCGGCGAATCGGTTTTAAAGCCTATCGAATATTACTATAACAACATCTGCGGTACCATCGTTTTAATCGAGGCTATGAAGGCTCATAACTGCAAAAACATCATCTTCAGCTCGTCTGCCACCGTCTACGGCATACCCAAAACTCCCCAGATAACCGAGCTTTTCCCCAAGGGTCAGTGCTCTAACCCCTATGGCTGGACAAAGAGCATGATCGAACAGATTTTAATCGACCTTCAGACCTCCGACCCCGAATGGAACGTTGTTCTGCTCCGCTATTTCAACCCCATCGGCGCTCACAAATCGGGCGAGATAGGCGAGGACCCCCAGGGCATCCCCAACAACCTCGTACCCTATATCGCACAGGTTGCTGTCGGCAGACGTGAACACCTTAACGTCTACGGCAACGACTATAACACCCCCGACGGCACAGGTGTGCGTGATTATATCCACGTTGTAGATTTGGCTTTGGGCCACATCAAATCTCTCGATAAGCTTAACGAGATGAACGGCGGCGTTAAAATTTACAACCTCGGCACGGGCAGGGGATACTCCGTGTTAGACGTTCTTCACGCCTACGAAAAAGCCTGCGGCAAGCCCATTCCCTACGTTATCGCTCCCAGACGTCCCGGTGACATCGACGAATACTTCTCCGACCCCTCGCTTGCTAAATCCGAGCTTGGCTGGACAGCACAGTACGACATCGACGAAATGTGCCGTGATTCGTGGAACTGGCAAAGCAAAAACCCCAATGGTTACAAGGCGTAATTCAAGCCCTTTACCGCTTTAATTCACAGAAATTTTACAAAATTCCTGCAATATTTTTTGCACTTTTGCACCCTGCCCAAAATTAAACAAAAATCTTTGTATTAATTGGCAATAGTAAAATAGGGTCAAGTTATGTATAATATATCTATCAAAGCGATGATTTCGCTTAATTTTAAGGAGGAAAAAATAAAATGAAAAAGTTACTTGCTATGCTTTTGGCTCTCGTAATGGCTCTTTCCATGCTTACTTTAGCTGTATTTGCTGAATCCACTACAGATGAAGAAGAGGATGTTGAAGTTCCCGTAGTTGACGAGACTCCCGAAGAAGTTCCCGAAGAGAACCCCACAACCGGTATCGCTTTGGCTTTAGTTCCCATGGCTATCGCTGGCGCTGCTGTTGCTATCTCTAAGAAGCACTAATTTGAGAATCAAATAAAAGCTAAAACGCCGAAGCTTTCTTCGGCGTTTTATTTTGCCTTATCGCCCAAATCCTAAACGGTTTCGGGTGTTATTTTTTGCCCTTAAAAAGCCTTAATTTGCTTGATTATTCCTCTTGTTTATGATATAATAAACTGATTATTTATGTTCATTTGTAAGGAGGCGGTTTCCATGCGAATAATCGGTATCGACCCCGGCTATGCAATCGTCGGCTTCGGCGTACTGGATTTCGACGGAAGAAACTTCTCAGTCGTAAATTTCGGAGCGATAACCACCCCCGCAGGCATACCGTTCGACGCCCGCCTGAACATGATTTATAACGATATGAACCAGATTTTAGAGCTCTACAAGCCCGAGGCTTTGTCGATTGAAAAGCTCTATTTCAACACCAACCACACCACCGCGATCGACGTTGCACAGGCAAGAGGAGTAATCCTGTTAAGTGCCGCTCAGCGTGCAATCTCAATCAACGAATATACCCCCTTGCAAGTGAAAAACTCAATCGCCGGCTACGGCAGGGCAGAAAAACATCAGGTGCAGGAAATGACCCGTTCTATCCTCCATTTAAAAGAGGTTCCCAAGCCCGACGATACCGCCGACGCCTTGGCGCTTGCAATCACCCACGGCCACTACTGCAGTTCTGTCGCTTACTCCGCATATTTAAACAAATAGGAGGATAACCATGATTTACAGCCTTACAGGAAATATCATACATACCGAGCCCGACCTTTGCGTTATCGAATGTGCAGGTGTAGGCTATGCTTGCCGCACCACCCTTTGCACGCTTGAACAGATTCAGACGCTCGAGCGCACCACACTTTACACCCACTTAGCTGTTCGAGAGGATGCTATCGACCTTTTCGGCTTCGCAACTCTTGATGAGCTTGATTGCTTCAGACTCTTAACCTCTGTCAGCGGTGTCGGCTCAAAATATGCTCTTGCCATCCTTTCAACAATGACCTCCGACCAGGTAGCTCTTGCCATCGCAGCGGAGGATGTTAAGGCTTTCACCCGAATTAAAGGCGTGGGCAACAAAATCGCCCAGCGAATTGTTATGGAGCTTAAAGATAAAATCGCTAAAGAGCCTTCGCTCATGGGCTCCGCAGGGGGAGGGGACTTCGCCCCTGCAACCAAGGCAAACACCCCCGCCAACGAAGCTGTTGCCGCTTTGGTCGTCCTTGGCTACTCCCAGTCCGAAGCAGCACAGGCAATCTCCCGCCTCGACCCGGGCTTGGCAACCGACGAGCTTATCAAACAGGCACTTCGCCTTTTGGCTTCACGCAAGTTTTAAAGATAACAGGAAAGGAGAAAGCATATGATAGAAACGAACGAATTCGATTTTGAAAACCGCATTGTTGCTCCCAACTTGATAACTAACGAGCGTGAGGATACCGACCTGTCCCTTCGCCCTAAGTCCTTAAGCGAATATATCGGACAGGATAAGGTTAAAGAAAATCTTTCAATCTACATTGAAGCCGCCAAGAAAAGAGGGGAAGCGTTAGATCACGTTCTGCTTTACGGCCCTCCCGGTCTTGGCAAAACCACGCTTTCTGCAATCATCGCCCACGAAATGGGTGTTAACATTCGCATAACCTCCGGTCCCGCAATCGAAAAGCCGGGCGATTTGGCCGCACTTTTAACCAATTTGCAAGAGGGGGACGTCTTGTTCATCGACGAAATTCACCGCCTCTCCCGTGCTATCGAAGAAGTGCTCTACCCCGCACTCGAAGATTTTGCTCTCGACATCATCATCGGCAAAGGCCCTGCCGCACGTTCAATAAGAATTGATTTGCCTAAGTTTACTCTTATCGGCGCTACCACCCGTGCGGGCCAGCTTACCACCCCCTTGCGTGACCGCTTCGGCGTTATCCAGCGCTTAGAGCTTTATTCTAAAGAGGATCTTGCCGAAATCATCATGCGCTCCGCTGTCATTTTGGGCGTAGCGATTGATAAAGACGGCGCATACGAGCTTGCCTCGCGTTCTCGCGGCACACCCCGAATCGCTAACCGCTTCTTAAAGCGTGTCCGTGACTACGCCGACGTTATGGGTGACGGAAGAATAACAAAGGAAATCGCAAAAATTGCGCTCGACCGAATGGAGGTTGACCCTCTGGGTCTCGATTCACTCGATAAGCGCATGCTTAATATGATAATAACAGGCTACAACGGCGGCCCTGTCGGACTTGAAACTTTGGCTTCCGCCATCGGCGAAGAAGCCGTCACTCTCGAAGACGTCTGCGAGCCATACCTCATGCAGCTCGGCTTCATCGCAAGAACTCCGAGAGGCAGATGTGCTACCGACCTTGCATATAAACACTTAGGAATTTTAAAAGACGGTCAGACGACTTTGTAATACATCACAAGAAGGGAACTATGTTCAATGGGAAGATTGTTTGGAACTGACGGCGCAAGAGGCGTCGCAATAACCGAGCTTACCACCGAAACCGCAATGCTCATCGGCAAGGCGGCTGCAATCACACTTTCTGCAAAATCTCATCATAAGGCAAAAATTTTAATCGGCAAAGATACCCGCATCTCGGGCGACGTGTTAGAGGCTGCACTCATCGCAGGCATCTGCTCTGTCGGTGCCGACGTTCACGTTTTGGGCGTAATACCCACCCCTGCGGTTGCCTACTTAACGACTAAATACTCGGCTGATGCAGGTGTTGTGATCTCCGCTTCGCATAACTCCTACGAATTCAACGGCATCAAGCTTTTCTCCTCAACAGGCTACAAGCTCCCCGACGACGTCGAGGCTGAAATTGAAGCCCTGGTTTTAGACACCCCCGAAAAGCTTACAGGCACAGGTCACGAAAATATCGGCAGAGTATATTACGAAAAGAATGCCGAGTGGGACTATGTCCGCCACCTTATCAAGCAGATAGATACCGATTTGGGCAGAATGAAGGTCGCAATCGACTGTGCCAACGGTGCTTCCTATTCCTGCGCCGAAAAGTTCTTCAAAGGCATCGGCGCAAACGCCATTTTCATCAACAACACCCCCGACGGGTTAAATATCAACCGCAACTGTGGCTCTACAAGCCTTGAAATGCTTGCAAAAACCGTTGTCGAGAACCGCTGTGTTGCAGGTGTCGCATTCGACGGTGACGCCGACAGATGCTTGATCATCGACGAAAAGGGTGAAATTGTAGACGGCGACAAGATGATAGCATTACTCGCCCTTGACATGAAAGAAAACGAAAGACTTAACGCAAACACCTGCGTTGTCACCCAAATGACTAACCTCGGCTTCTTCCGCTGGGCAAAGGAAAACGGTATCGTTGTCTCCACTTCCTCAAAAATCGGTGACAGATACGTTCTTGAACGCATGCTCATCGGTGGCTATAACCTTGGCGGCGAGCAGTCGGGTCACATCATTTTAACCGATTGCGGCACGACCGGCGACGGTGAGCTTTCGGGCGCCAAGGTGCTGGAAATCTTAGCCCGTTCCGGTAAAAAAATGTCCGAGCTTTCAAACGTGTTCACCCCTTACCCTCAGCTTTTGGTTAACGTCAAGCTTCGCCCCGAATGCAAGGGCACCTGGAACAAGGTCGAGGAGATAAACGAAATAATTAACTTCTGCCAGGAAAAACTCGGCTCCGACGGCAGAGTTTTCGTCCGTGAATCGGGCACCGAGCCGCTTGTCCGCGTAATGGTAGAGGCTAAGGACAAAGACATTACATATCAGTACGCCCACGCAATCGCAAAGGTCGTTAAAGACCACTTGGGCGAGGAATAACAAATAGGAGAGAAAGTTTTGAGAATAGCCGATAAATGGGCGGATTACCGCATTATTGATACATCAGACGGCGAGAAGTTGGAATCGTGGAAGGGTAAAACCCTTGTCAGACCCGACCCGCAGATTATTTGGAAAACCGACCGCCGCAACCCTCTTTGGCGAAATGCCGACGCCATATATCACCGCTCAAGCAAGGGCGGCGGCGAGTGGGAATACCGCCGCAAGCTCCCCGAAAGCTGGCAGATTTCCTATGGCGATTTGAATTTCATCATTCGTCCCACAGGCTTCAAGCACACGGGTCTTTTCCCTGAACAGGCGGTCAACTGGGACTACATGGCCGACCTCATTAAAAACGCAGGCCGACCTATCAATGTTTTAAACCTCTTTGCCTATACGGGAGGGGCAACCCTTGCGTGTGCCAATGCAGGCGCAAGCGTCTGCCATGTCGATGCTTCGAAGGGCATGGTTCAGTGGGCACGAGATAATGCCGCTGCCTCTGATTTAACCGAAAAGCCTATCCGCTGGATAGTAGATGACTGCGAAAAGTTTGTCGAGCGTGAAATTCGCCGCGGCAAGCATTACGACACCATCATCAAAGTCGGAGGCCAAGCGGTCTTAGGAAGACAACT
>JAZSPX010000266.1:0-2895 GCA_045537675.1 Candidatus Faeciplasma sp.
GCCAAAAAAATCGGCAAGCCCTGCGGCAGATATGTAACCCTTGAACCCAAGCACCGCCTTGATTATCCCGAGGAGATTACCGACAAGCAGGCAAAGGCTTTGTCGAAAGCCATTAAAGCCCTTATCGGCGAGGATAACAAAAGCGTTCTGGTCATTGGCCTTGGCAACGAGGCGATTACCCCCGACAGTCTTGGGGTTAAAACAGCAAAGAGGATCTTTGCAACACGCCACATTAAAGAAAACGCCCCCGAGCTTTTGGAGGGCGACGTGTGCGACGTGAGCGTGCTTGTAACGGGCGTTATGGGCAAGACGGGAATTGAGTCGAGCGATGTTGTAAAAGCCGTCTGCGAGCGAATTAAGCCCTCTTGCGTTATTGCTGTTGACGCTTTAGCGTGCTCGGACTCGAACCACCTTGGCAAAACCATTCAGATAACCGACACGGGCATATCACCCGGCTCGGGCGTTGCAAATTCGCGCCGAGAGCTTAGCGTTTCCACCCTTGGCATCAAGTGCATTGCCATCGGCATTCCGACTGTCTGCGACCTTAGAAACGGCAGCGATATGATGGTCACCCCCCGAACGATTGACAAAATGATAACCAAAAGCGCCTCTTTGCTGGCAAGAGGAATCAACGGCGCCTTGATTGAGGGAATAAGCCCGAAAGAACTCGAAATTTTAGCTCTTTAAAAATGGTAAAACCTATTGACAAGAGGCGAATAAAACGCTACACTATTACTTGACTTAAACACTGACAGGAGGGTGAATGAAATGATTTTTGAAAAGGTTAAGGCATTAATTTGCGAGCAGTTGGATCTTGACGAAGACACCGTAACCGCCGATTCTGTTATTACCGATGATTTGGGCGCAGATTCTTTGGACGTTGTTGACCTTGTTATGACCTTTGAAGACGAATTCGGAATTGAAATTCCCGATGACGCTGTTGAAACTATCAAGACCGTCGGCGATATCGTTAAGTATATTGAAGACAACCAGTAATAAAAAGCCAACCCTCCCCGAAAAAAGGGGAGGGTTTTTGTTTTCCCCCTCCCCGGGGAGGGGTCAGGGGTGGGGATAAACATAGCATCGCCCGGAGGGCGATACCTTTAAATCAACAAACAACGGTCAGCCGATGTTGTTATACTATTGCGGTCGGTTGCCCCTTTGACAACCAGCTCGCTTGCCTTTTAAACAAAACAACCCTGCCACGGGTGGCACGGATTTTCAATCCGCTTACCGCATATATAAAGCAATAAAAGAATTTTATGTAAAATGACAAGTTTTGTGTTGCAAATTTGTGCTTAGTGTGCTATACTATATACGAATATTCATCATATCGTGCATATGTGGCACAGAAGGGATTTAAAAATGCTTCATGAAAAGTCATGCGGAGCTATCGTTTACCGCAAGTTTCATGGCAATACCGAAATTCTCCTTATAAAACACGTCAACTCGGGCCATTGGTCTTTCCCCAAGGGCCACGTTGAAAAAGGAGAAACCGAAGTCGAGACCGCTCAGCGCGAGATTTTGGAGGAAACAGGAATTGATGTTATCATCGACTCCTCTTTCAGAGAGACTGTTTCCTACTCGCCCAAGAGAGGCACACAAAAGGTCGTAGTATACTTCCTTGCAAAAGCTAAGAACACCGATTATACCCCCCAGGAAGAAGAAATTGCGGATATTCGCTGGGTTGAAATCGGCAGAGCGCAAACGGTATTGTCCTACGAAAACGATAAGAGCATCGTCAGCAAGGCAAAGGCTATAATTTCCTGACGAGTGGGCGACAAAAGAGAATTTCTCTTTTGCCGCTTTTTTCTTTTTCAGAGGGGTGTGGGGCCGCATAAGTCGCAGCCCACACCATGTTTACCAGCTGTTACGAGGGCATGCTGTTCATTCTGTCTGCCTCCACCGCCTCGTGATAGGCTTTTAAAATGCGGGATTCTATCTCGTCCCTTGCCTCTTGAGAAATTGGGTGAATGATGTCGCGGAATGCGCCCGAATCGTCTCTTCGCGAGGGCATTGCGACAAACAGCCTTTCATCGCCCTGCACCACCTTAATGTCGTGAACAGCCACGGCATCGTCAAGCGTTAAGCTTATAATTCCTTTCAATCTGCCCTCGGGCAGAAGCTTTCTTACCTTAATGTTTGTGATCGTCATAATAAAAACGTCCTTTCTTAATGTTTATGCCATTATTTTTGGAGGTTTTTAAGAAAATATTCAAAAAGGTGTTTATTTTTAAGCGCAAATGTAATATACTTAATGTGAACAAAGGTTCTGCGCGACAGGCGCCGTGGCGAGGCGCGGCAGAGCCAGTGCCGAAGTCGTGGCGCCGCCCTGCCTTGAGCGCCTCCACCCTGCGGTCACACTGCCTTTCGGCAGGCGACCTTCGGACGTCGGCGCACCTTACCATCTCCCCGAAAAGAGGTTTTATAAATTGACTGCAAACGAATTAAAACAGATTTTAACAAACTCTAAACATATACACTTCATCGGCATCGGCGGCAGCGGCATGTATCCCCTTGCGCAGATTTTGCACTCTAAGGGCTACTACTTAACAGGCTCGGACAACAACGAGACTGAAACCTTGGACGCTGTGAGAAAAATGGGCATTCCGGTTTTCTTTGGGCAGAGGGCTGAAAACATTGCGGGCGCCGACTTGATTGTTCACACAGCGGCAATTATGGCCGACAACCCCGAGCTTATTGCGGCTCGTGCTTCAGACGCTGTTGTTATCGAAAGGTCGGAGCTTTTGGGTCTTGTCACCAGCGAGTTCGAGCGTGCTGTGTGCATATCGGGCACCCACGGCAAAACAACCACAAGCGCCATGCTGACACAGATTTTGATTGACTCTAAAATCGACATCTCCTGCGTTATCGGCGGCAAGCTTAATTCAATCG
>JAZSPX010000187.1:0-1500 GCA_045537675.1 Candidatus Faeciplasma sp.
TCCGACTTTCAAGCACGGCGTGCCTTAACTTGTTTTGCACAACGCCATAGACCGATGCGGGCAATGCCGGCAAGTCGACGTTTGTGTTTGCAAATTCGGGACTGATAATCTCGATTCCCTTTTCGTTAAGCTCTTTTGCGCTGTCTTTCGTTCTGAAGTATGGGTTTACAATGTCAAGGTCGGCAACCACAACATTCTTGCCCAGCTCTTTAAGCGCAAGCGCATAGTTCACGGCAATGTTTGTTTTGCCGCTTCCATAGTGTCCTGCAAAAAGCGTTACTCTTTTTGGGGTTAATTTCATCATAACTTATTTCTCTGAATCTTACCGCTGGTTGTTTTGGGCAACTCGTCTTTAAATACGACAATTCTGGGGTATTTATAAGGTGCGGTACGCGATTTAACATATTGCTGAATTTCTTTCTTAAGCTCGTCGGTAGGCTCGGTTCCCTTGGTCAAAACAATGCTTGCCTTAACAACCTGACCTCTTACCTCGTCGGGCGCAGCACTTACGCCGCATTCCAAAACGTAGGGTAATTCCATGATAACGTTTTCGATTTCGAACGGGCCGATTCGGTAGCCCGAGGATTTGATAACGTCATCAACTCGGCCGACATACCAGAAGTAGCCGTCTTCATCTCGCCAAGCGGTGTCGCCTGTGTGGTAAAGTCCGTCACGGAATACTTCGGCGGTCTTTTCTTCGTCTTTATAATAGCCACGGAACAAGCCGCAGGGCGAACCGTTTTCAACGTGAATAACGATTTCGCCGACTTCACCAACGTCAACCTTCTTGCCGTCAGCGTCAACAAGGTCAATATCATAAAGTGCAACCGGCTTACCCATCGAGCCGAGCTTAGCCTTCATGCCTGCAAGGTTAGCAAGTGCAACGGTGGTTTCGGTCTGACCGAAGCCTTCCATGATCTGCAATCCTGTTGCCGCCTCGAACTGTCTGAAAACTTCGGGGTTCAAAGCTTCGCCTGCAGTTGTCATATGCTCGATAGAGCTAAGGTCATATTTAGAAATATCCTGCTTTGCAAGCATTCTTAAAATTGTGGGAGGAGCGCAGAATGTGGTTATCTGATATTTTGCGAACATCGGCAAAATGTCTTCGGCGTCGAATCTGTCGAAGTCATATACGAACAGCGGAGCCTCGCACAGCCACTGGCCGTAAAGCTTACCCCATGCACACTTTGCCCAACCCGAGTCGGCAACTGTTAAGTGAAGACCGTTGGGGTTAACGCAGTGCCAATATTTTGCGGTGACAAAATGGCCCAAGGGATACATGAAGTTGTGGGTTGCGATTTTTGGGTTGCCTGTTGTGCCCGAGGTGAAGTACATGAGCATCGGCTCGTCGCCGCAGGGGCAGTCGTCAGGTCTGTCAAACTTGTCGGTGTAAAGAGGATATTCTTCATCGAAGCTTCTCCAACCCTCACGGCAGCCGTTAACGATAAGCTTGGTTTCAAGGGTGGGTGCTTCCTTAGCTGCAATGTCAACCTGCTCGGC
>JAZSPX010000255.1:0-2597 GCA_045537675.1 Candidatus Faeciplasma sp.
GCATTAAAGAAGGCTCTTCCCAACACCAAACTTCAGATGCTTTTCCGCGGACAGAACATCTTGGGTTACAAGCACTACTCGGACGACGTTGTTGATGCTTTCGTAAAGAAGTCCATCGAAAACGGTATCGACGTTATCAGAATCTTCGACGCACTTAACGACACCCGTAACCTTAAGGCTGCAATCACCGCCACCAAAAAGTACGGCGGCATCTGCGAAGCTGCAATCAGCTATACCACTTCTCCCGTTCATAACGAGGAATACTTTGTAAACCTCGCAAAGGAACTTGAAGAAATGGGTGCCGACACCATCTGCATCAAGGACATGGCAAACCTCTTGTTGCCTTATGATGCATATTCGCTTGTTAAGAAGCTCAAGGAAAACGTAAACATTCCTATTCATATCCACACTCATAACACCACCGGTACAGGTGACATGGTTAACCTTAAGGCTGCAGAAGCAGGCGTTGACATCGTTGACACTGCACTTTCTCCTTTGGCTAACGGTACTGCTCAGCCTGCTACCGAAGCTATGGTTGCAACCATGGCAGGCACCGATAGAGATACTGGCCTTGACCTTGCCGCTTTAAGCGAGGCTGCAGCTCACTTCAGAAACGTTGCAAACCAGCTTAAGGCTGACGGTATTTTAGACCCCAAGGTTTTGAACGTTGACACCAAGACCCTTATGTATCAGGTGCCCGGCGGTATGCTTTCTAACCTTATTTCTCAGCTTAAGCAGGCAAATGCCGAGGATAAGTATTACGAGGTTTTGGCAGAAGTTCCTAACGTAAGAAAAGACTTCGGCTATCCTCCTCTGGTAACCCCCACCAGCCAGATCGTTGGTACTCAGGCAGTTCTTAACGTTTTGGCAGGCGAAAGATATAAGATGGTCACCAAGGAATCGAAGGCACTCCTTCGCGGCGAATACGGCAGACTTCCCGGCGAAGTTAACGAGGAAGTAAGACGCAAGGCAATCGGCGATGCTGAAGTTATCACCTGCCGCCCTGCTGACCTTATCGAGCCCGAGCTTGAAAAATACCGCGAAGAAGTTAAGGATATTCCCGGCTTCAACGGTTCCGAGGAAGACGTACTCAGCTATGCTTTGTTCCCTGCAGTTGCAACAAAGTTCTTTGCAACCCGCTTGAAGGCAGACGAGCCCAAGGCAGAGGTTGACGCAAACGGCGTAAGAATCCTTTACGTTGATGACTGCTCTATCGACTGATAAAAAATAATCGGAAGGTGTAAAAGCCTTCCGATTTTTTTGTCCGTTCACAGTGCCGCCCACGCCTCGCCCCAGCACCTGCGGTGCGCGCCTCGGCACTCGGCGGCACACAAAAAACTACTCACAACATAAAAATCCCCTAACCGTTCAGGCCGGGGGACTTAATATTTTACTTCAATTCCTCGTTATTGCAAACCTCATAAATCGCAAGAGCAAACATTTTTGCGTTCAAAAGCAGGCTGTCAATCGTCATAAACTCATCGGCGCCATGCATGTGGTTATCCTCACCGGGGAATTCAGCGCCAAAGGCAACGCCGCCTTCGGTATGGTGAACGTAGGTGCCGCCGCCGATAGCGATGCATTCGCCCTTTTCACCTGTCATATCCTCATAAACACCCAGAAGCGTTTTAACAAACGCACTGCCCGAGTCAACATAGTGCGGCTCGACACCGCCTGCCTTAATTTCCAAACCAAGCTCTGCTCCGGTTTTGGTTAGCTTTTCACACACGCTTTTAACATTCTCACAGACAGGGAAGCGTATATCAATCCAGCCACACATTTCGCCGCCGTCATAGTCAAGAACAGACAAAACCTCGGTCAAAGCGCCCGAAACCTCGTCGCTTGCCTTAATTCCTGCGCTTGCACCGTCAGTTTCACCATAGGGGAACATCTTTGAAAGCTTGCTTACGCTTTCGCACACGTCAAGCCTATCAAGAACGGCAAGCAGGCAGGTAAGCGCATTGTCACCCAAATCGGGGGTAGAGGCATGCGCGCTTGTGCCCTTAACGTCAATCCTCAAGCTTTCGTCTGTTTCGCTAACGTTAATTTTGCAAGAGGGGTTAAGCGCTGATACTGCAGCTTCAATTTCTTCTTTTGTCACGCCGCAAACAGTTGCATTTGCAAGCTCGGGCACAGCGTTAATCGTCTTGCCCGAGTGGAAGGAGATAAGCTTGCCTTTTTCGGGTGCAACACTTATTCTTGCACGAATCATGCCTTTTTCAATGTTTATAACAGGATAGTTACCGTCGGGCGTAAACAGCCACTTTGGCATTGAAGCAACTTTTTCAAAATATTCAAGGTCACCCGAGCCGTTTTCCTCGTTAGTGCCCAAAATAAGTCTCACACCGTTTTTAAGGGGAATGCCCAAATCTTTAAGTGCCTTCATTGCATACATAACAGCAACACAAGGACCCTTGTCATCAATCGAACCGCGGCCGAAAACCTTGCCGTCGCAAACGTGTGCGTTAAAAGGCTCGTGCGTCCAGCCCGTACCCTCGGGCACAACGTCCAAGTGTCCCAAAATACCAAGACTTGCTTCGCCCTCGGTAAATTCGGCTGTGCCGACGTATCCGTCATAGTTCTTTGTCTTAAAACCA
>JAZSPX010000012.1:0-2402 GCA_045537675.1 Candidatus Faeciplasma sp.
CGCTATCGGTGCGCTTTCGGGCATGGTAATTGATTTGGTGTTTTAAAAAACGACCCTGCAGGGGCTTTTGCAGCTCTGCAGGGTTTTGTGTTTTTACTTGTAAGGCTCAATATAGGAAACGGGGTCGATCCATTCGTTGCCATATTTAAGGCCGAAGTGCAAATGCGGCTCCATGTCCGATTCAATATCGGCGGTGTTGCCCACCAAACCGATAACCTGACCTGCCGAAACCTCGTCACCTGCAGTTACGTTGATCTGAGGGTCAAGCCCGAAGTAATAGCCCGTAATTCCGTCGCCGTGGTCAATAACAACACAGTTGCCCCACAACGAATCGGTGTAGACCTCGCTTACAGTGCCGTTGGTCATTGCCTTGACCTCGGTGCCGATTTCAGCTTTAATGTCAATGCCGTCATGTGTTCTCCACACACCGCTTTGCGACTTGACCAGCTCACCGTTCGAGAATTCGTTAACAACCTCGCCGTTGACGGGCATGTAAACAGCCTGCTCATATAAAACCGTTTCAAGCTCGGCGGTGATGTCACTGTTCTGTGTGTCGGTGTTTGTTTCATTCTGGTCCTTTTCAATGTCCGAAAGCACAGCGTCTACCTGACTGAAATCGAGGCTCGGAAGATTTGTTTTTTCGTCATCGACAGCAAGTCCTTCTGTCAGCGAATTTACCGCAATTTTATAGCCGGCGGCTGTTACAGCCGAAACAGCCAGCACACCCACGCAGAGCATTATATACAGCCCTTTGCCGCTGAATATGTTTCGTCCTAACTTGACTTTTTTCATAATTGTACTCGCTTTCTCCGGCATATGTTATTTTTCGGGAATTCCTGTGCCGGCAGGGAAATCTAAGTTAAGTATTCACACAAAACAAGAATTTATGCAGTTGAATGAAAATTTGTCCTTGAAAAAGGCGCTTGACAACACCTGTCGGCGGTAGTATTATATTTTTGTCAATTGAATATAGAGGTGTACCTGCTAACCACCTCTAAATAAATTAAAACAGGGGAAATTAAAATGAAAAAGTATTCGCTCACTCGGCTTGCACGCCTTTCAATCGTTGCATCTATCTATGTAGTTTTGACACTCGGACTTGGGTTTATGTCTTTCGGGGGGATCCAGTTCAGAATTGCCGAGGCGCTGATGCTTTTATGTTTTTATAAGAAGGATTACGGCATCTCGTTAACGGTTGGCTGTTTAATTGCCAACATGTTCAGCCCGATGGCGGCACTCGACATGGTTTTCGGCACGCTTGCAACCGCAATTGCGGTTTTGCTTATTTATATTTCGCCCAACATATATGTAGCGTCACTTGCACCTGTCATAACCAACGGCTTCATCGTTGCCGCCGAGCTTAAATATGCCTTCGATATGCCCTATTGGTTAAGTGTTTTTCAGGTCGCTTTCGGCGAGCTTGTCTGCGTTACGATCCTTGGCGTAATACTCTTTAAATCGCTCGAGAAAAACAGACGATTTATGGAGCTTATAACAAAATAGAAAAAATAAATCCGCGGGTGCAATATTTTCGCACTCGCGGTTGTTTTATTTAATGAAGAGCCTTTTAGGTCAGATACTGTCCTAACAATTCTTCGTTGTTCATGTTTCGGCACTCCCTCGCCCAATCGGCGGGGGTGTGTGCTTTTAATAAATTATAAAATCGACTTGAAGCCATAGGAAACGGCGGTCATAATAAATCCTGCGATTATAACGCCTGCAAGAATGGAGAGTATCGACTTCTTTTTGGTTATTCCCAGAACGCTTGCGGCCATGGCGCCTGTCCATGCGCCTGTGCCGGGCAGAGGGATTGCAACGAACAGCAAAAGCCCGAACACCTTATATTTTTCAATCTTTTCCTGGTTGCGATAAGCCTTTTTCTCAAGCCAGAGGGCGAAGGCTTCGAACTTGCCGCCCATGCGCTTTAAAATTTCGAAAACCTTATCTACAAAAAGCAGGATAAACGGCACCGGCAACATGTTGCCCAAAACGGCAACGGCAAAAGCCACCCAAGGGTTAAGCCCAAAGCCCACACCATAGGGTATGCCGCCCCTAAGCTCGATAACAGGGAGCATTGATATTAAAAATGTGGCAACAAGCTTGCCGATATATGATTGAGTGAGCCAATTTAACATGTAAGTGTCCTTTCAAGAGTTATATTTGATATAATACTATGTTTTTGGCTTGCGGTCAAGAATAATATGTGCTATGATTTTCTTAATATATTGCAGGAGGGATAAGCTATGTCGGACATTAAGAAAAACACCGAGCTTGAGCGCTGGGTGCCGCTCGGAAAATATCGCCACAAAAAGGGAATGGAATATGAAGTTGTCGGCTATGCCAAGCATTCCGAGACCTTAGAGGATATGATTATCTATAAAGCGCTTTACGGTGAGGGGCTG
>JAZSPX010000098.1:0-3527 GCA_045537675.1 Candidatus Faeciplasma sp.
TCCGAATCGGGCAATGTTGACGAGCTTATCAACCTTGCCGCCGAAATTGATAGCCTTGACGAGCGTGAAATAAAATCTGCAATGGCAAAGGGCTTAACCTATCCTGCGGCAATAGCCTCTCTTTTGGGCGAGGGTAGGGGCGAGCTTTTAAACGGCGCCAACAACACCCTTGCAATCGAATATCTTAAAGCAATAAAAGGCACAAGCATTATCCCTTTTACCGTTAAGCGCACCACCCCCCACGACTCGGACGAGCTTAACACAACTTACGCTTCCGCTTCTCATATCCGTGAGGTTATAAGAGGGGGAGGGGACGCAGGCAGCTTCACCCCTCTTGCATTAACAAAAGCTGACGTTACCGACATGAAAAACATCGAGTCGGTAATTCTTTACCGCCTTGCGATGATGACCAAGGACGATTTTGCAAACGTGCCTTATACCGACGGGCTTGAAGCCCGTTTGTTCGAGGCTTCACGCAACTCCTCCACCCTTAACGAGCTTTATGACCGTGTTAAAACCAAAAACATCACCCACGCCCGTGTGCGCCGTGCCGTAATGCTCGCCGCCCTCGGTATTATAAAAGAGGATATGGCGCATGTGCCCTATGCCCGAATTTTGGCAATGAACACCCGCGGCACCGAGGTTTTAAGCGCATGCAAAGCAACCACGCAAATTGCGGTTTCGGCGTCTTTGGCTGTGCTTTCTCAAATCAGTAAAGAGGCCGAGCGCATGGCACAGCTTGACGAGCTTTCTTCACGCCTTTTGCACCTCGCCCTCAACCAAAAAGGCGAGTATGTAAGCGAGTTTTCCAAAAAGTTTGAAATCACGAGATAATTATATAAATTACTTGATTTTTTATTTTATATGTAGTATAATTTATCGGTAAATTTTTTATCACTCTTGAAAGGATGTATTATAATGAAATTGGTATTAGTAGTAAATGCCGGCAGCTCTTCTTTGAAGTATCAGCTCCTTAATATGGAGGATGAGTCTGTTATTGCAAAGGGTAACTGCGACAGAATCGGTATCGGCGGCCACGTTTCTCACAAGGTTCCCGCAACCGGTTATGCTTACGATGAAGATTGCAATTTCCCCACCCACACCGAAGCTTTTGAAAAGCTTGTAGAAGTTCTTACCACAGGTGAAAACAAGGTTATCGACTCGATGGACGAGATTTCCGCAGTAGGTCACAGAATCGTGCAGGGCGCTGAGATCTTCGACAAGGCTTGCCTTGTAACAGAAGAAGTTATTCAGCAGATCGACGACCTTTCCGAGCTTGCACCCGTTCACAATCACCCCCACGCTTTGGCACTTTGGGCTTGCTCCAAGGTATTGCCCAAGACCACTCCTCAGGTAGTAGTATTCGACACTGCTTTCCACCAGACAATGCCCGCAAAGGCTTATTTGTTCGGTCTTCCTTACGATGATTATCTTAACTACCACGTTCGTAAGTACGGCTTCCACGGCACTTCTCACCGTTTCGTTTCGGGCGCTTTGGCAACCGCAATGGGCAAGGACGTTAAGGATCTTTAGATCGTTTCCTGCCACTTGGGCAACGGTTCTTCCATCACAGCAGTAAACGGCGGCAAGTCTGTTGACACCTCCATGGGCTTCACTCCCTTAGACGGTATCATCATGGGTACACGCTGCGGCGCTGTTGACCCTTCCGCTGTAACCTACGTTATGGGCAAGCACGGCTTCACCCCCCACGAAATGAGCGAATACATGAACAAGAAGTCCGGCTTCTTGGGCGTTTCGGGCATCAGCTCTGACAACCGTGACGTTTGCAACGCTATTAAAGAGGGCGACGAAAGAGCAGCACTCACCATCGACCTCGTTACATATCAGATCAAGAAGTACATCGGTTCTTACACCGCTGCAATGAACGGTGTTGACGCTGTTATCTTTACCGGCGGTATCGGTGAAAACTCTGTTGAAGTAAGAGAAATGGTTTGCGAGGGTATGTCCTTCTTCGGCATCGAACTTGATAAGGAACTTAACAAGACCGTTCAGGGCAAGCTTTGCAAGATCTCCACTCCCGAGTCTAAGGTAGAGGTTTGGGTAGTTCCCACCAACGAAGAGCTTCTTATCGCTCGTGACACCTTGGCACTCATCAACGGTTAATTATGTTGAACACAGTTTTACTTACTTCCCAGCTCAGCCTTGAAAGCATTTCTGATGTGCCTGTTCTGGCATATCTCGGCTTTCTGGCATTAATGAGCATTGTTACCTTCTTTGCCTATGGCATCGACAAGAAAAAGGCTATTGACGGCGCATGGAGAACCAAGGAAAAGACACTTTTAAGCCTGTCTATCCTTGGCGGCGCGATCGGCGGCTTTGCAGCAATGAAGGTTTTCAGACATAAAACCAAGCACTGGTATTTCTGGGCTGTCAACATCATCGGCATTGTTTTGCACGCAGGCCTGCTTGTTTACATTTTAGGGTGAGCGTTGTGTCCTCTAAAAAAGAAAAAAGCAAGGTTACCAACTGCGAAACCTGCACAAACTATGTTTATGATGACGAATACGACTGTTACGTCTGCCTTGTTAATTTAGATGAGGACGAGATGTACCGTTTCCTTTCGGGCGCAAACTTTGAATGCCCATACTATCAGCTTTACGACGAGTATAAAATCGTGAGAAAGCAAAATTAAGGTGATTTAATGTATAAGTTCGATGCAAAAAAAGCAACCGAAGCCACAGTCAAGTGGATTCAGGACTGGTTTGAGGTTAACGGCAAGGGCTGTAATGCAGTAATCGGCATTTCGGGCGGAAAGGATAGCTCGGTTGTTGCCGCACTTTGTGTTAAGGCATTGGGAAAAGACAGAGTTATCGGCGTAATGATGCCGCAGGGCGAGCAGTTCGATATTGACTATTCGATCGAGCTTTGCGAGCTTTTGGGTATTAAAACCCACACCGTAAACGTCGGCGAGGCTATTAAGGCGCTGACCGCTTCTTTGGATTTTGAGCCTTCGGTGCAATCCGTTACAAACATTCCTCCCCGTGTAAGAATGACAGTTTTATATGCTGTTTCTCAAAGCTTTAACGGCCGAGTTGCAAACACCTGCAACTTAAGCGAGGATTGGGTTGGCTATTCTACCCGCTACGGCGACTCGGTAGGCGACTTCGGCGCAATTTCTCACTTCACCGTTGCCGAGGTAAGGGCTATCGGACGTGAGCTTGGCTTGCCAGCAAAGTTTGTAGACAAGGTTCCTCTTGACGGACTTTGCGGAAAAACAGACGAGGATAACCTGGGCTTTACTTATGAAACTCTCGATAAGTATATCCGAGAGGGAATTGAGCCCGACCCCGAAACCAAAGCGCGCATCGACAGACTTCACAACATTAACCTGTTCAAGCTAAGGTATATGGATACCTTTAAGTTTGAGGGATAATAATAAAGAAACACCCCTGCTTTAAGCAGGGGCGCGTTTCTTTATGCGCACATATTCAACCGGGCGCCACGCCTTGGCACAGCCCCCCTTCGGGGGGCGCGCCTCGGCACTTGCGCCCTTATTTTTTTAATGT
>JAZSPX010000173.1:0-10720 GCA_045537675.1 Candidatus Faeciplasma sp.
CAGCGTTTAAAGCCAAGCTTTTCAAGGCTGTGCTGCATGACCTTGTTATCCTCGTGCGTGTCAATTCTTATTTCAGAGGTGAACTGCAAGCAATAGTCCATGCAAAGCTTCAGTACTCCCCTGCTTTTGCCCGCACTTGCAACACGGTGAACAGCACAGTAGGGCTTATCGTTAAGCCACGCACCGTCGATGACGTTGTAAGTGGGGTCAGCGCCTTTGATGAAAGCGAAAACAGCTTCAATTCCGTTGTCGCTTGTTAAAAGATAAAGGTTGCCGTTTCCAATATCATCAACAATCATTTCTAATGTCGGGTTGGTGGTCTTCCATTGGTTGGGGTTGCCTGTCTGGCGCATATATTCGCGTGCCCTTTCGTAAACAGGCAAAATGTTTTCGAGGTCTTGAAGTGTGGCTTTAATTACGTTCATGATATGTTTCCTTTGAGGTGAGGTTTGATATAATTGTAACGCAATGCGTTGAAAATTGCAATAGAAAACCGCCCGATGGTTGGGATTGGTTATCAGTGCGCAGTGTGAATGCAAAAAAATTTCGTTACCTCTTGCAATTATTATAAAGATATGCTATCATACATTTTGCGGGGTATTAGCGCAGTTGGAAGCGCGCCACACTGGCAGTGTGGAGGTCACGGGTTCGAATCCCGTATGCTCCACCAAACGAAAAAGACACCTTTATGGTGTCTTTTTTGTTTAGTGAAATATGAGTAAGCAGAAACTGTGGTAAGTTGCACTGTAAAGTGCAACTGTATTAGTATTTTGCGAAGCGAAATACTATTGGGTTCAGAATCCCGTATGCTCCACCACATGAATAAAAGAAGTCCTGAGAAGTGCTTCTTTTTTCCACAAAAAATACACCCTCGCCCGAAAACAAGCGAGGGTGTTTTGATATTTAATTAATATTATTCCTTAGCCTTTTTGCCAAGAATGATGTTAACGATGATACCCAAAATGAGTGCGGTTGCAATGGAAGTGATTGTAACCTGACCGAAGTTGAGGGTAAGGCCGCCGATACCGCAGATGAGGATGGTGGAAACAACGAAGAGGTTACGGTTTTCTTCAAGGTCAACCTTCTGAATCATCTTAAGACCGGAAACAGCGATGAAGCCGTAGAGAGCGATGCATACGCCGCCCATTACACACGGAGGAATGGAGTTAACGATTGCAACGAAGGGAGAAAGGAAGCTGATGATGATAGCTCCGATTGCGGTTGCAATGATTGTTGCAACAGAAGCGTTACCTGTGATTGCAACGCAAGCAACAGATTCGCCGTAAGTAGTGTTGGGGCAAGCACCGAAGAAAGCACCAACCATAGAGCCTACGCCGTCGCCCAAAAGGGTGCGGGAAAGACCGGGGTCTTCAAGAAGGTCTTTTTCAATGATGGAAGAAATGTTCTTGTGGTCGGCAATATGTTCAGCGAATACTACGAATGCAACGGGAACGTATGCAGCAAGAAGTGTGCCGATGTAAGCGCCGTTGATCTCGCCAAACGAGCCCAAAGCCTTGAAGCCAACGAACTGAGGAACGGACAAGAAGGTTGCAAGAGTAACCTTACCGTCGGTAAGAAGTGCAGAGAAGTAGCCGAAATCGATAACCTTAAGAGCGTCGATGCCTGCGATGTTGCCGATGATGGTGAAGATTGCAGCAACAGCATAGCCGCAACCGATACCGATGATGAAAGGAATGAGCTTAGCCATCTTTTTGCCATAGGTAGAAGCGATGGTTACAGCAACAAGTGTGATAACCGCAACAAGTATGCAGACGAGGGGGTGAGCAACAGCCACGCCGTCAGCCAAAACTTCGCCGTTCTGAGCATCGCCTACAGCGTTGCCTGCCAAAGAAAGACCGATGATTGCAACTGTGGGGCCGATTACAACGGTGGGCATGAGCTTGTTGAGCCAGTTAACGCCCGCAAACTTAACTATAACAGCGATAACAACGTAAACAAGACCAGCCATGATTGCGCCCAAAACAAGGCCGAGATAGCCAAGCCCTGCGGTAGCAGCACCTGCAACAGCAGCGATCATGGAGTTGATGAATGCGAATGAAGAGCCTAAGAATACAGGGCTTTTAGCCTTGGTAAACAAAATGTAAACCAAAGTGCCGCAGCCTGCGCCGAAAAGTGCAGCAGCAGGGCTTAAAGGAAGACCTGTTGCACCCTCGATAATTACGGGAACTACCAAGGTAGCAGCCATGATTGCCAAAAGCTGCTGAATTGCGAACACGATAAGCTGTGGGAACTTGGGCTTATCGTGAATGCCGAATGTTAGTTTCATGATTTTTTCCTCCGTTTATTGTAATTTGCGCCAAAGAATAACTATTTATCGAGAAGCTTTACAGCTATCTCACTGTCATAAGGCGGGAGCAGGACTTCGATAAGTTCGCTGTGCGAGGTAGGAATACTTTTGCCGACGTAATCGGCTCTGATGGGGAGCTCCCTGTGTCCCCTGTCAACTAAAATTGCAAGCTGAATCGAGTTCGGTCTGCCAAGGGCGAAAATAGCCTCTATTGCGGCACGAACAGTTCTGCCTGTATATAAAACGTCATCTACAAGAATTATTTTTTTGCCCTGAACGGAAAAAGGAAGCGAGACCTTGTTGATGACAGGGCTTCCGTCGGGCGAGGAAACGTCGTCACGGTAGTGGCTGATATCCATATCTCCGCAGGCTACCGCCCTTCCCTCTATAACTTCGATATTAGAAGCTATCATTTTTGCAAGAGCAGAACCGCGGCGAAGAATACCAACTATGCAGATATCATCGACGCCTTTATTCTTTTCGACAATTTCGTGAGAAATGCGCATTAAAGCACGCTTGACAGCCATTTCTTCCATTAGTGTTGCTTTTTCTTTCATTTAGCGTGCCTCCTGAAAAAATAAAATGCCCAAGGTAACCAAAAAGGCACGAAGGACATTGGGGTATTACTATTATCGCATCTTTTCGGCATCACTGTACCGCTATTAAAGATTTACTGTAAAAATTATAACATTGTGACAGTATCAAAGTCAAGGCGAGATATGACCAAATTCGACAGCAATAATTTATGCAGGAAGTAGATTTTTATGATGGAAATTTAAAAGGCGCGACATAATCGAAGCCTTACGGCTTCTCGGTTCTGAATAGATAAATTGGATAGTTCAAAACAAAAAACGCCTTACGGAGGTAAATTGCAAATACCGAAAAACAACGATGCATTAGCACGAGGCGTTTCACGCCGAGAGTTGTTTTTCTGAAGATAGCTCGAACGAAGTGAGAGATATCTTTTGGACGTTGAACAATTTCGCGCCAAAGTCGGATATATTCGATAATTTGATAAGCGCGAAATAAGAGAATGCTTCGCATTCTCGGTTCTGCGTCAATGAGTGGGTAAAATTAAAACTCCCAAAGCGAATGCTTTGGGAGTTTTAATGGTGCCGCTGACCGGACTTGAACCGGTACGGAGGTTAATCCGAGGGATTTTAAGTCCCTTGTGTCTGCCTATTCCACCACAGCGGCATTTATCACTCGGATATAATATCACGACTTTGCAAAAATGTCAACTGCTAATTTGTATTTTAATAAAAATCGCAAGTGAATAATCCCATCAATCATTGAACATAATAACACTGCGCTTTGAACGAGAGGCGCTATGTAAATCTAAACTATCGGGAGGTACATAATGAAGAAGTTTTTAGCTTTATTTGTTGTATGTATCATTGTTATGTGTTTGTTTACGGCGTGTGGCAAGAAAAACAGCAAAGGTGCGGTTTATTACCTGAACTTTAAGCCCGAGGCTGATGCCGCATGGCAGGAGCTTGCAAGAAAATATAGTGAGCTTACGGGTGTTGACGTGACGATCGTTACTGCTGCAGCAGGTGCATATTCGGAAACGCTTATTGCCGAAATGGGCAAATCAAAGATGCCTACTCTGTTCCAGTGCGGCAACCAAGCAGGGCTGGACACATGGGGCAACTATTGCCTTGATTTAAGAGGGACTGACGTATATAACGAGATGACCACCGACGATTTCAACCTTTTTGGCGAGAACGGCGAGGTAAAAGCGATCGGCTATTGCTATGAATGCTTTGGTATTATTGTAAACAAGGCACTTTTAGAAAGTGCGGGATATGAAATTGATGATATTACTGATTTTGCTTCTTTAAAATCGGTGGCTGAAGATATAACTTCAAGAAAAGACGAGCTTGGATTTTCGGCATTTACCTCTTCGGGGCTGGACGGGTCATCTGCATGGAGATTTTCGGGGCACCTTGCAAACATGCCTTTGTTTTATGAATTCAGAGACAGCAACGTAACCAGTCAGCCTGCTACAATAAGCGGAAAATATCTTGAAAACTATAAGAACATCTGGGATTTGTATGTTAATAACTCAACAACGGATAAATCTCAGTTAACGACAAAAACTGCTGATGAGGCTTTGGCTGAATTCGGCGAGGGACGAGCCGTATTCTATCAGAACGGTTCGTGGGAGTTTTCAAATCTTGTCGGCAAATACGGTATGAACCCAGATGACCTTGAGATGATTCCGATTTATATCGGGGTTGAGGGTGAAGAAGGCTATACCTTGGCTAGCGGCACCGAGAACTGCTGGGCGGTGAATTCAAAAGTAAAGCAGGCTGACATTGATGCAACCCTTGACTTTATGTATTGGGTGGTGACTTCGGACGAAGGGACAAGAATGATGGCACAGAATTTCGGGCCTATCCCCTTTAAAAATGCAAAGGCGACTGAAAACGTGTTCTTTAACAACGCAAATGAAGGCATTGCCGAAGGAAAAGAAGTTGTTAAGTGGGTGTTCGGATATACGCCGAACGTAGACAATTGGCGTGCAGGTGTTGTTGCGGCGTTGACGCAGTATACAGTCGGCAACGGCTCGTGGCAGGACGTTGAAACAGCATTTGTAAACGGATGGGCAACAGAATATAAAAATCAGTAATTATGCGCTTTGGGGCGAGCTGTAACGCTCGCCCTGTTTTGATATTGTTTGAAAGGAGATAAGCATTTTGTCGAATGAAAAAGACGTTAAGGCGGTTGAAGATAAACAGAAGACCTCGAAAATTAAAAGGCTGTTTACCAAGCGTGCTTCGGGGCATTCAACAGTTTTAAGCAAGACATATAGCAAATGGTTTGCAATCTTTTTATTGCCGACCTTAGTTGCATTTATAATTGGGTTTATATGGCCGTTCTTACAGGGGCTTTATCTGTCGTTTTGCAAGTTTGTAACAACAAGCGACGCTGAATGGATTTGGTTTGACAACTATGTTACAGCGTTTAAAGACGCATCTTTCAGGTATTCGTTCTTTTATACTGCGCTGTTTGCAATAGTATCGCTTCTGGCGATAAATATAATTGCGTTTGCCGTTGCCTACGCCCTCACAAGAGGGATTAAGGGCTCGAACCTGTTCAGAACTGTGTTCTTTATGCCTAACCTTATCGGCGGTATCGTTTTGGGCTATATTTGGTCGCTTATTTTTGACGGTATTCTTTCAAGGTTTGGAACGTCGATATTGTTAAGCACAAAGTACGGATTCTTAGGGCTTTTGGTTTTGATGTGCTGGCAGCAGGTTGGATATATGATGATAATTTACATTGCAGGGCTTCAGAACGTGCCCGAGGACTTGATTGAAGCGGCTAAAATTGACGGCGCAAGCGGAAGAAGAATTTTAAGAAAGATTATCATTCCAAGCGTTATGCCCTCGATAACAATTTGCACTTTTCTAACGCTTACGAACTCGTTTAAGCTGTTCGACCAGAATTTAGCGCTTAACGGCGGTCAACCGTTTATTTTTGAAGGCGACGGCGTTATTAAAACAACAGAAATGCTTGCGCTTAACATTTATAACACGTTCTATTTGAACGTGAATTACAGAGGTGTGGGACAGGCCAAGGCTGTTTTATTCTTTATTTTAGTTGCTGCGATAGGGCTTATTCAGCTAAGGGCAACACGCTCGAAGGAGGTGCAGCAATAATGGCAAGAGACATGGAAAGGCTTAACGCAAAAACAAGCGTTGGAAAAACCGTTCTGACTTTGGTTTTTGGGGTGTTAAGCGTTGTTTACATCTTCCCTATCGTTATCGTTTTTTATAACTCGTTTAAAACAAACGACGCTATTAATACCGAGACTTTTGCATTGCCCAAAGCTGATACCTTTGTTGGGTTTGAGAACTTTATTAAAGGCATGACTTTCGGTAACTATCCGTTTTTGAAATCGGTGTTTTACAGCCTTGTGATAACTGTTATTTCAACGGCTTTGATTTTGCTGTTCTGCTCGATGACAGCGTGGTATGTGGCAAGGGTCAACTCGAAATTCTGCAGGTTTATTTACTATCTTTGCGTGTTTTCGATGGTTGTACCCTTTCAGATGGTTATGTTTACACTTGCAAAAACGGCCGATTCTTTCATAATCCCTCTTAACACGCCATGGACTATACCGATAATATATCTTGGTTTTGGTGCCGGACTTGCGATTTTTATGTTCGTGGGGTTTGTGAAGTCTATCCCATTAGAGATTGAAGAAGCGGCAATGATGGACGGGTGCAACACTTTAAGAATATTCTTTCAGGTGGTTATGCCCATGCTTAAACCCACACTTATTTCGGTGGGTGTTTTGCAGACAATGTGGATATGGAATGACTATCTGCTTCCCTACCTCGTTTTAGACAGAACGAGATATATGACAATTCCCATTCATATTCAATACCTTAAGGGCAGCTACGGCTCGGTGGATTTGGGTGCAACGATGGCGATGATTATGATTAGCATTGTACCGATTATTATTTTCTATATCACCTGTCAGAAGTATATTATTAAAGGCGTAGCGGCAGGTGCCGTTAAGGGTTAACCTCTTTTAAATATAATAAATGCTGAGGTTTTTGAACATAACCTCGGCATTTTTGTTAAATATTTCACGGTGAAATTACTTGTAAATATATAAAAAATGTAATATAATAAAGTTACAATTTAATAATGGGAGAAGAAGTAATGATTGTTTAAAGGAGAATGCAACATGAAAAGACTTATTGCAATTTTCTTGATGATTACAGTGCTTTTGGCTTCGATGTGTTCACTTAGCGGATGCTTTGGAACAACTTCTGAAAACAACGGCAACGACGACTTATCTTCTTCCGGGGCAAAAAGCAACGAAATCGTTGTTGGTATTGCCCAAGACCCGGATAACAGTCTTGACCCGTATAAAATGACGGCTGCAGGAACCAGAGAGGTCATGTTTAATGTGTTCGAAGGCTTGGTAAAGCCTGATTCGGACGGTGATTTTATTTGTGCAGTAGCTTCTGACTATAAAGTTTCGGAAGACTTGCTGACTTACACGTTCACTTTGCGTGACAATGTTGTTTTTCACAACGGTGAAGTGTGTGACACAAACGATGTTCTCTATTCCTTTAAAACCTGCGCCGCTACCTCGGTAACTTCTGCCGTGGTTACGGCGCTTTCTGATATTACAGAAATCAGCGCCGAGGGTAATGTTATTACCGTGACCTTGGGCGCACCGAATATCGACTTTTTAAGCTATGTTTCAAGCGTTTACATTGTGCCTGAAGGATATAACGAACAGGATACAAAGCCCGTAGGCACAGGTCCTTTTAAGTATCAGTCAAGAAGCGTGCAGGAAAACTTCATTATCGTAAGACATGATGAGTATTACGGCGAAAAAGCAAGCCTTGAAAAGGTAACATACCGCATTTTTGAGGATAACACGGCTTTGTTCACTGCGCTTAATTCGGGAGCGTTGGATCTTGTGGCGCATTTGACCATTGAGCAGGTAGAAAGCCTTACAAACGGCTATAACGTGCTTGAGGGCACAATGAACTTAGTGCAGGCAATTTACCTTAACAATGCAAAAGCACCGTTTGACAACGAGCTTGTTCGCAAGGCTTTGTGCTATGCTGTTGACAAGGACGGAATGCTTGAGCTTACTGCTGACGGACACGGCACAAAGGTCGGTTCTTCAATGTACCCTGCGTTTGCAAAGTATTTCGATGAGGATCTGGCTGATGCCTACCCTTATGACCCTGAAAAGGCTAAGGAGCTTTTGGCACAGGCAGGATATGCAGATGGAATCAGCTTTACGATGACTGTCCCCTCAAACTATGGACCTCACGTTGACACAGCGATCGTTTTGGTTGAACAGCTTAAAGCATGCGGCATTAACGCAAGCATTGAACAGGTTGACTGGAACACATGGCTTTCAAGAGTTTATGGTGAGCGCGATTTCGAGGCAACGGTTGTTGGGTTTGACTCGAGCATTTTAACCGCAAGCGGAATGCTTGCACGCTGGGAAACAGGCAACGGCAAGAATATGATAAACTATTCTAATGCCGAGTTTGACGAAACCTTTAACCTTGCACAGACAACTGCCGACGACGCTGAAAGAACAAGACTTTATAAGAGATGTCTTGAGATTTTGAGCGAAACTGCGGCAAACGTTTATTTGCAGGACCTTGCAGATTTCGTGGCAATTAACCCCGAGCTTGAGGGATATGAATTCTATCCCCTTTATGTAATTGATATGTCAAAAATCGGTTACAAGAAATAATTACACCAAAGGAGGTGCAGGCAGTGAAATATATTGTTAAAAAGGTTCTTACTCTCATTATTACGTTGTTGATTGTTTCACTGCTTGCATTTCTGGCTTTCTCGGTAATACCGGGAGACCCGACGACAAAAATGTTAGGAACAGAGGCAACTGAAGAAGCAAAAGCCGCACTTAGGGCAGAGCTTGGGCTGGACAGACCTGTGTTTGTAAGATATATTGACTGGTTATTTAGTTTTATAGGCGGAGATTTCGGCACAAGCTATAATTATAACATGCCCGTAAGCGAAATGCTTGCAGACAAGCTGCCGATAACGGCGGCGTTAACTGTAATGGGATTTGCCTTGACAGTTATTATTGCGCTGCCCCTTGGATTATTGGCAGGAAGCATTAAAAACAAGACAGCTGACACAGCCACAACCGCCGCAAACCAAGTTGTTATGAGCATTCCTGCGTTTTTCATCGGCATTATGATATGCTATTTATGCGGCAATGTTTTAAAGCTGTTTGTGCCGGGTATGTTTGTTTCATATACAGAAAACCCTGCCGAATTTGTAAAGTATTTATCCTTTGCAGCACTTTCCATTGCTATCCCTCGTGCGGCAATGACAATTAAGATGCTTAAAGGCTCGATTTCGAGTGAGATGGCAAAAAACTATGTTATAACTGCAACCTCGAGAGGAAATTCGAGGGTTATGGTACTTATAAAGCACGTATTTAAGAACGCACTTATACCTGTAATAAGCTTTTTGGCGGTATCCCTCGCCGAGATTATGACGGGTGCAATTATCATTGAGCAGGTGTTTACTATACCCGGTATCGGCAGACTTCTGCTTTCAAGCATTTCGTCACGCGACTTCCCTGTCGTTTTGGCGATTGTTGTTATAATGGCATCGTGGATCGTTATTATTAACTTTGTGGCCGATGTTTTATATCAGCTTATCGACCCGAGAATTCGCATTAAGTGAGGTGGACGGCATGAAGAAGTTTTTTGCACGAACTAACCTCTTAACGATTTGCGGAGGGATTATTGCAGGCTTTGTTACCCTGCTGACGGTTATGGGACTGTTCTGGACACCTTATGACCCGACAGCCATGGACGCAGACGCCAAAAAGCTTGCGCCGTCTTTAACTCACATTCTGGGAACTGACAACTTTGGCAGAGATATTTTCTCGCGTGTTTTGGAAGGCGCAGGAACAACGTTTATAATTGCTGTTTGCGTTGTTGCCATTGGCTGTGTGGTTGGTATAATAATCGGTGCATTGTGCGGTTATTACGGTGGATTGGCTGACGTTATCCTCACACGAATTTGCGACTCGATTACCGCACTGCCGAGCTTTTTGCTGGCGCTTGTTATTGTAAGTGTAATCGGTGAAGGAACGTATAACATTATAATTGCATTGGGAATTTTGTTTATTCCAAGCTTTGCAAGAATTGTGAGAGCTGAATTTGCAAAAGAGCATGAGCGAAATTACATTAAAAGCGCAAAACTTATGGGCGTGAGCGACTTAAGAATTATGCTTGTTCACATTCTGCCGAACACAAAAAACGTTCTTTTGCCTGCAATTACGATTGGTTTCAACAACGCTGTTTTGTCAGAGGCAAGCATGAGCTTTTTGGGAATCGGCATTCAGCCGCCGTTTGCAAGCTTGGGCTCGATGCTTAATGACAGCCAGACTTTTTTATCAAGCTCGCCGTGGTATGCTTTGGGCACAGGCGGAATGATTGTTTTGATGATTTTAGGTTTTAGTATGCTTGGTGAGGGGTTATCGCGCAGCTCCTCGAAAATATAAACAACAAAAAGGAGGCAAAGCGTGTGGCAACGGTTTTATCGGTTAAAGATTTAAAAGTGCGTTTTAAAGACGAAGACAGCAACCGCTTTGCTGTTAACGGAATTTCATTTGATATTAACGAGGGCGAGATTGTGGGACTTGTCGGTGAAAGCGGAAGCGGCAAGAGCGTTACAGCCATGAGCATTGGCGGACTTTTGGCAAAAGAGCGTGCCGAAATATCGGGAAGCATTACGCTTGACGGAAAAGAGATTTTTGACTGCTCGTCTAAAGAGATGCGTTCACTTCAGGGCGACGAGCTTGGCATTGTTTTTCAGGAGCCGATGAGTGCCATGGACCCTTTGATCAAGGTTGGCAAACAGGTTGAAGAGCCA
>JAZSPX010000063.1:0-21586 GCA_045537675.1 Candidatus Faeciplasma sp.
TTAACCTTGTTTTCAATTTCATATCTGTGGCCGCACTCGTCGGGCGCTTCAACGTGAATGTAAACAAAGTCCTGTCCCGATTTAAGCTCGTCGATGCAAGCCTGCGCTTTGCCTTCAAAATTGGTGTCTAAATAACCTGTCGCACCCGAAACGTTAACAACCTTCATGCCCGAGAACTTGCCGATGCCTTTTAAGAGGTCAACTGCCGAAATCATCGAGCCGTTAACGCCATATTTATCCTTAAACGAGGCAAGAGGCTTTTTAACACCCTCGCCCCAGAACCACATCGAGTTTGCAGGGCGCTCGCCACGGGCTTCACGCTCTTTGTTAAGAGGGTGGTCCTTCAAAAGGTCATAGCTGCGCTTCATCATCTCATAAAGCTTTTTAACGTTGGGGTGGCTTGGCAGATACTCTTTAATCGGCTTGCCTGTAATGTCGTGGGGAGGAGTGAGCGTACCGACGTCCATCGTGCCGTTATTCCAAATTAAGCAATGGCGATAGCTGACACCTGCATAAAGCTGAAACTCCTCGTTATCAAAATTCTCGGCAAGATATTTTACCAAAACTGCGGCTTCCTCGGTCGAAATATCGCCGGCGCAATAGTCAATAATCGTCTTGTCGTCATAGTTTTCTTCGTCGCTTAAAGTTACTAAATTACATCTGAAGGATACGTCCGTCTCTTTCATATCAATGCCGATAGAGCCAGCCTCCAAGGGCGAACGTCCCGAATAGTAGACCATGGGGTCGTAACCCAGAACAGAAAGGTTTGCAACGTCGCTGCCGGGCTTTAAGCCGTCTGCAACCGATTTAACTAAGCCAACCTCTGCCTTCTTTGCAAGCATATCCATATTGGGTTTGTTTGCTTTTTGCATGGGTGTTAAATTTTCAAGCTCGGGCACTGCATAGTCTGCCATGCCGTCGCACAAAAGTACAACATATTTCATTATAAATCAGCTCCGATTTTGTGGGTTAAAGCTTCACTTTGCAAAAGTGAGATTGATAAAATTATAACACATTCAATTATAAAAAGCAACGGCAAAACTAATATTTCTCGAAAATTAAGGTAATAATATCTTGAAATGTTTTTGAAGGGCGGAATAGACGATGAAGGCTTCGGTTAACGCACAGGCACGTAAAAAAAGGCTTAAAACGGCAAGCAAAGCGCTGAAACAGGAATATTCGTTGATTTGCCGCAAAGACAAGCCTGCCAACTGCGAATGCACTTTTTTTGACCTTTATTCTGAAATAACAAAGGATTTGGTTTGGCTTAAAAAAGAAATTCCTGCCGACACAGCCCTTGCCAAGGAGATGATTGCAAACGGAAAAAGCCTTTGCGACACCGAAGCGATTATCATGTTTATAAGCGAAACCAAAGCAAAGCGCACCGTTTCTTCTTTGGAAATTGAGGGGCTTAAAAAAGCTTTGCTTTATGAAGCTATTATTTCAATGCCCGACGAAATTAAAAACGGCGAAGCCAAAGCGCTTGGGCTTTATAAAAGCATTAAAAGGCTGAACTTTGCAAAAATCACCGCCTGCTGTGACCCTTTGCACGCATATCTGTGCGAAGCCGACGAAACCTACCGTGAAAGCGACAGCGAAACACAAAGGCAATACCGTTTAAAAATATGTGACATTGAGACTGCAAAAGAGCTTATTGACGAAGCACGCACCCACGCCCTCGATTTAAGCGAGGTGTTAATGCGCCCACACAGCAAAAGCAAGGTCAAGGCCACGATACTTCTTGTTTGCTATCTTTCAATAGCTTTTTCACTTGCGGTAGGCGCTGTTATCTATACCCTTGAGTGGTGGGTGGCACCGATGCTTATTCTGCCCTCGCTTTATTTTTCTAAAGCGATCGTAGATAAAGCGGCACTTTGGGGCGTGAAACCCGACTATCTGTGGCGGCTGGATAAATCCTCGCAAAGATTGAAGGACGAAAAGCTTGCCTTGGTTTATTATTTGGTTTTAGGTGAGAACGCCGATGTTAATGAAATTCAGCGCCGATTGCAAAAGCTTTCGGGTACGGTTATAAAAAGCAATGCAAAAATAGTTTTGCTTGCCGACCTTTCATGTGAGCAAGCCCCTGTTATGCCCGACGACGCCTTAACATTAAACGCAATAAGCGACATGATTTTAAAGCTTAACGAACACGAGCGCGGACGCTATTGCGGCATTATCCGCAAACGAAGCTATTCAAAGCTGCAAGAGGAATATATCGGTTTAAACGGCAGGCACGGCGCATTTTCAGAGCTTGCAGATTTCATGCAAAACGGCACACACGATTTTGCCGCCACATTTGGCGACACGCAGGAGCTTATCGGTACACGCTTTTTTGCGCTTACACAGGAAAACCGCACGCCTGCGCTTGGCACCTTTGATATGCTTTTGCAATGTGCTTTGCACCCTTTAAACATGCCCAGGGTAAAAAACAGCAAGGTCATAAAAGGTTATGGGCTTATTGCGCCAAGTGTTAAAACAACCCTTGAAAGCAGATTTGCAAGCAGCTTCTCACGGGTGTTTTCATCTTCAAAAAACGAAGACGTTTTTGCCCGCCTTTTTTCAAATGCAGAATTTGACGGCACAGCGCTCGTCAACACTTTGCTATATTCAAAAACAAGAAGCATGACAAAAGAAGCGCCTTACCCCTCCCCAATCGTTTCAGAGGGTGATGGGCTTAGGTGTATAAAAGCCGAGGACGCTTTGGTTTATGAGTCTTTTCCCGATACACCCCAGCGGTTTTATCGAAAGATAATGGAAAAAATCCGCACGCAGACACGTGCTATGCCCCAAGCTTTTAAAAAAGGTATTCGGCTTACTTCACGAATAAGAATAGTAAGCTCGTTTATCTCCTCACTCGTGCCCATAAACATAGCGGTGAATTTATATCTGGCTTTTTGGCTTTATCCGCCTGCCGCCGAGTTTGCCGCAATTTCGGGGCTTTTAATGTGGCTTTTGCCAAACATTAATTTGGGGCTTCGCTACGTTTCCTTCAGCGTTGTAATGCTGCCGACGCTTGCACAGAAATCGCTTTTTGCAATTGCTTCAGCGGTTATAAAAAAGCTTGGCGGCAACGCCTTGACCGACCCTTTGAGCTTTTATCTTCTGCCAATGCTTTTAAGCTTTGCGCTGTTTCGCTCGCCCGGTTATGTAATAAGACTGCTTGCTTTATTCTTTACGTTGATGCCTGCGCTTTTGGCGTTCAGCGAACATGAAAGCATTAAAAAAGAACGCAAGCTGACTTTTAAAGAGACCAAGGACATATCGCAATATGTTGCCGACTCGTGGAAATTTTTTAGCGAATATGTTACCGAGGCCGACAACGACCTGCCCCCGAGAAGCGTGCAGTTTTCGCCCGTTTTCAGAATTTCACACCAAACAGGCCCCAAGGAAATAGGGTTTTACCTTCTATCCTGCCTTTCGGCATATGACCTAAAGCTTATAACTGCTCAGACCTTCACATTAAGAGCCGAAAAATGCATCACCTCGTTAGAAAAGCTGGATAAGCACCGTGGCTGCCTTTTTAAAAGCTATAACACGCTTACTCTTGCCCCCGAGACGAGCGATATTTCGTGCGAGGATATGGGTGTGCTGATATTCTCGCTTATCTGTGTTAGCGAGGGTTTGAAAGAGCTTGGCGCAGTTTATGACAAAGCACAGATTTTGTCCGAAAGGCTTGAGAGAATTATTTCGGCAACAGAGCTTGGCATTTTTTACGACGAAGCAAGCGGCTTGCTGTGCAAGACCTATAACGCAGACACCAAAACGCAAAGCGATGAACTTAACGAGCAGATAATAAGCACCTCTCGCCTGTGTTCATTCTATTCAGTTGCAACACAAAGCGTGCCAAGGCGGCACTGGCAAAGCCTTAAGCGTACACTTGGAAAAAGCGGCTTTGTCAGCGGACTTGTTTCGCAGAGCGGCGGACTGGAAGATTTCTTTATGGCAGAGATTTTTTTAAAAAGCCCGAAAGGCTCGGTGTTCAGCGATAGCCTTAAATATGCCTTGGCCGTGCACAAAAAGTCGGGGTTTGCAAAGGGTTTGCCCTTTGGTTTAAGCGAAAGCGGTGTGCATTTGTTCAGCTCGAGCCTTGGTTACCGAACACAAAAGCTTGGTGCGCCGCAGGCGGCTGTAAAAGCCACCCTGCCGAACAGATATTGCGTTTCGCCGCACTCGTCGTTTTTGGCGCTTGAGGCCGGCATGGGTGCGTGCATGGATAACCTCTTGCGGCTTAAAAAGGCAGGCGCTTACGGCAGCTTTGGCTTTTTCGAGGCTGTTGACTATACGTCCGACCCTAATGGCGAAGTGGTCAAATGCATAAGCGCTTGTCATGCGGGGCAAATAATCGCAGGCGGTGTTAACGCCTTGCAAAACGGAATAATTCAGAAGCGGGTTGCAAAAAGCCTTAGCGTTCTTGGCGCACTCGAGCTTTTGGAAGAAAGCGAAACTCCGCCCTTAGAACCTGTTAAAAAAAGAAGGAACGACACATGTAACGCCGTTTATGCCGAGGAGTTTTGCGATATATCGCCTTTTTTGCCAAGGGCTAAGCTGTTAAGCAACGGCAACTACTCGCTTGTTCTTACCGACACAGGGGTTTCGATTGCAAAACGCAAAGGCATTTGCATTTATGAAAACACCCTACACCCTGCTTTTGGCAAGCGCGGCATATTTGCGGGGATTAAAACTGCCGACAGTATGATTATGCTCGACTCGCCCGAAGGGCTGACCTGCAAGTTTACCGACCAAGGAGTTATTTATGAAAAATCGGACGGCAGGATTTTTGCAAGATTAAGCACTTCCCTCCACCAAACACTTGGCTGTGAAATGAGAAAATTCAGCCTTAAAAACTTAAGCGAAAACGAAGCTGACGTGACCTTGCTTATATATCTTGAGCCAAAGCTTTTGAAAGAGGACGAAACAAGCACCGAAAGAAAACGCTTAAGCTTGCGGCTTGAGCGAGACGACAAACAAAAAATAATTACCCTTTCAAGGGCAGAGGGAAACATTGGCACATGTGCGGCAATCGGATTCTTAGAGGATATATCAGCGCAGATAAGCTTTGACAAAACTGCAGTTTTTTCGGGGTGTGACGACGTTAAAGACGTTTTTGAAAATTCGGCTTTCATTTCTCCAAGCCTTGTTTGCGAGCCGGAGCCTTGCGTATTTATTAAAATAAAGCTTCACCTTTTGGCAGGTGAGCAGAAAAAGCTGTCGATGTTTATTCTTTGTGCCGACAGCCTTGGCGAAATAGGCTTGGGTGTTAACGCTCTAAGGGAAAGCGTCGTTACCCCTCACACACAAAAAAGCACGAAAGCAAATATTTTGGCGCAAAGCATTCTTTCTGACATACTTTTTAAAAGACGGGGCTGCCATGCTTGCTTGCATGAAGAAAGCACCGGCCTTTTGGCGGCTCTGCCGATTATAGCTCTTAACCTTAACGGCAAAAATGACGACGAAAAGCTGTCGTCCTATCTTCAGGCATACCGAGTTATCCGCCATGCAGGCTTTAAAGCACAGCTTGCGGTTATATTCAACGACGGCGGAAGACCCGAGCGAGAAAATTATTCCAGGCTGTTAGAGGCTTCTAAGCGCTGGGACGTTTTAGATTTTATTTATGCCAAGGGCGGAATTATGCCCATTGACACGTTTACCCTTGCAAAAGAAACCGCAGACGCCATTACACAGTCGGCGGATTTTTGCGTGCCTGATGAGATAATCTACCCCTCGCCCAAAAGAAAACCGTTTGAAAGAATTGAAATAAGCAAGGTTTTGCCCCAAAGCGTTGACATTGACGAAAAAGTCCTGTTCGGAGGTTACAAGGGCAACGACTACGTTATCAGCGAGCGGCCGCAGGTTAAGTGGCACCACGTTCTGTCTAACCCTGTGTTCGGGGTGGTGCTTGATAACACGTCGCTTGGCAAAACCCTGTTTGGCGACTTTAAAGAAAAGCTTATTTTAGAGCTTGACGGAAGCTATTACGACATTTTAAACGGTGCGGCGGCGATATTTTCGCCAAGCTGTGCGGTTTATAAGGCGGTTGGCAAGGGCTTTAAAAGCGAGACTGCGGTCAGCGTTTCGCAAAAAGGCATGTGCAGAAAATGCAGGGTTAAAATTACCGCAGACAAAAAGTGCCGCCTTGCTTATGTTTTCGAATGTGGAAGCGCTAAGGTGACAGACCAAACCGACAAAGCCTTCACCTTTAAGCTTAACGACGTTTTTGCAGGCATCAGTGCTGACAAGCTACCTCACACCCTGTTCGATAAAGAAGCCTTCTTTTCGGGCAAGTGGGATGTTGAAACCGCGACAAGCGATGGCTTTTGTTCATTGATTTTCAATCTTTCGGGGGCAGAGGAGGTAAACATTTATCTTTCGTTTGCAAAAAGCGAAAAGGCGGCAGCAAAAATGCCGTCGTTCTTTGCGCCACCCTTTACCGAGAGGTTTGAAAGTAAGCAAAAACGGCAGCTTTTGTGGGCAGAACACCAGCTTTTGAACGGGCAGATATATTTGGGTGGCGAGGACGAAGGCTTTACGTTTGCAAGGCACTTACAAAATGTTTTCTCGCTGGTTTACACCCACCCCGAAAGATGCAAGGCGGAAATTATGCGGTGCGCATATCATCAGCTTTCAAGCGGTGAGGCGTGCAAAACAATAAGCAAGCACAATAAATCGGGCAAGCAACCTGCCGATATGCACGAGCACCTGTGGCTCCCTCTTGCCGTAAGCGAATATATAAGTGCCACCGACGGCTTTGACATTTTAACCATCGCCGTGCGATATTTCGACAGCGATTTTCAGAAAGAAAGCCTTTATGAACACTGCCGCCGTGCAATTAATGCAAGCATTGGCAAAACAGGTGCGCACGGCCTTGTGACCGATCATGAGGGCTGCGAGCACGTGTGGCTCAGCGAATTTCTAATCATAGTTTTAGACAGATTCTGCGAAATTTCCCGCCGGAACGGCGATAATCTTTACAGCGTTCAGCTGATGCACCACGCAAAAAATCTGCGCCGAACAATAGAAAGCTATGGAAAGGATTCGAGCCAATACATCGGCGGCTATCTCCCCTTTGGCGAGGCCTTTGGAAGCCCCAAAAACGACTCCTGCAAAATCAGCCTTCTGCCACAGGTGCTGGCACAGTTTGCTCACTTAAACGGGCCGTTCGACAAGCACGCACTTTTGCAGGCATATGAAACACTTCACGATTGCAAACGAGGAGTGACAAAGCTTTTTACACCGCCCTTTGACCCGAACAGCGAATCTGCCCCTGAGGAATTTAGATACCTCCCCCAAGGGATTAAGAAAAACGGCGGGCAAAACACCGCCCTTACAATTCTTTTGTCGGAGGCCATGAAGCAGGCAGGCCTTACTAACGAGGCAGAATGTATTGCGAACACTTTTCACCCACAGGAAAGAGCGAAAATAACGGGCTATAAACAAGAGCCTTACTATATCTGCGGCGAGGTTTACACCAACAAAAACTGTCACGGCTTTGGCGCCGACCCGATTTTCAACAGCGCAGCCGCATGGTATTACCGCTATCTGACCGAGCAAGGTGAAAGCGAATAGACAAAACAAAACCCTCTCACAGCCAAGTTGCTGTGAGAGGGTTATTATATACGTCAGCAAAAATTAAAGCTTAACAATTTCGCCCATCTGGTTTCTGCCTGCGCCAACAGCGTTGGATTCATCAGTGTCGATGTGCATAGCGGTTGCATAGCTGGGGCTTACGCGGCAAACAACGTCGCCCAAAATTGCGCTTCTGCCATCAGTATCAAGCTTAACCCAAACAACTTCCTTGTCGGTTACGCCCAACTGCGCAGCATCCTCGGGTGTGAGGTGAATGTGGCGCTTTGCAACGATAACGCCCTTTTCAAGTATAACTTCACCGCAGGGGCCAACAAGCTTGCAGGGTGCAGAGCCTTCAAGGTCGCCCGATTCTCTTACGGGAGCGGTAATGCCGATGGAACGAGCGTCGGTAGCGGAAAGCTCAACCTGGGTTTCGGGTCTGCAGGGACCTAAAATGGAAACACCTGCAATCTCCTTCTTGGGGCCGACAACGGTAACTCTTTCTTCGCAAGCGAACTGGCCGGGCTGAGAAAGGTCCTTCTTGTGGGTGAGAGCAGCGCCCTTGCCGAACAAGGTTTCAAGGTCAGCAGCGCTAACGTGCACGTGACGTGCAGAAGTTTCAACAATAAATTTCATGGTCATGTCCTCCATATACGTTTAAATTCTTTATTATAGTTTACTACTATTTTTTGTTTTGGTCAAGTCACTTTGTCTTTTCAAGGATTTTTTTAATGAGTGCGCCGTTTCTAACCTCGAAAACAGCGATGATGCCGATAAACGACAAGCCGACAAGCGAAACGATTATTGCCAAGGTGAGGTAATCGGGCCAGAAGGTCATTTCAACGGTGTGCTCACCCTCGGTAAGCTCGAGACCGATCAAAGAATCGAGCACCTTGACAGGCTGAACCTCCTTGCCGTCAACCAAAATAGTCCAACCCGGTTCATAAGGAATTGTGGTGAACAAAACGCCGTCCTGCTTGGCTTCGACTGTGCCCAAAAGGTGGGTGTCGCTGTGTTCGGTAATGTTCCACTGCTCGTCGGCAAGCTTTGTATAAACCTCGTTTGCATATTCGTCGGTATCAAGATAGTAAATCAGAACATCCGAGAAGATAGCTTCGCCGTTTGCAAGCGTCATTCTAAGCTTAACGGTCTCACCCTCTTCATAAGAGCCGAGGTCTAAAATGCTGTAATGCTCGCCCGTGAAGAAATAGTCACAGAAAGCATAGTTGACAATATCCCACGAATCAGCCTTTATCCACATGTTGCACTGGCGCTGATAGATCGTCGGGAAGAATGCATACATCGGGTAGTCGTTATCTACCTTAATTGTAAATTCGACATAGCTGTCCTTCCCCTCAACCGTGGTGGTATACATAATGTGGTCGCCGGTGGTTGCGGTCGCACAGTTTTTAGTATCGGTGAAATAGGGGTAAACGCGTTTGAACACACTTGTCGAGCCTTTACCTGTCATTGCCTTTAAAAGCTTTTGCTGGTTGGTTATCGGGTCGTTGGAATCTAAAACGCATTCTAAAATATCGGGGTCGACCATATAACCCATCGACAAAGCGTAGGGGTTTTCATAAACGGTTATATCCTCAACTCCCGTATCCTCGGGTGTCAGGTAAACGTTGTAAACGTCGGCAGGCTTTTTCAGTTCGTTCTGATATTCCTGGCGGTTAAGCTCTCTCGGGTCGGGCGAGGGGGTAATCTTGTCGGGCTTATACATAATGTATTTAATGCCAAGCAGCGAGTCGGTAATTACAGTATCGCCTGTATATTTGGTGTAATGGCCCTGCATGCCATAGCCCAAGGTTTTAAGCATCTTCAACACAGGGGTGTTCATTGTCGAGCTTGAGTGAGAGATACCTGCAAAGCCCATACCCATCGGGTCGTTAACGGTGCGGTGGAAGGTCTTTTCCATGCGGTATTTTCCCTTATCAGCTTCTTCGATCTGAGAAACTATCTCTCTGCCGTCAATAAAGTAATCCTGATAGGAAGAATAGGTCGAGTAAACAACGTCATAATCAATCGACCAGACGGTGTAAATGCCGTTGATGAAAACCTCGATACAGACAAACACCGCAACGATAAGCTTCATCCAACCCTCGTTATATTTCTTTGCAAGGAATATAAGTGCCGCAAAAACAACAATCGCTAAAACACTGTACCAGACGGTTTCCCCAATGTACATGTGTTCATATCCCTGCTGGGATAAAACTGCCAAAACACACGCCCAGCCGAACGCTGTTACGCAAACCTCTTTAAACGAGACACCCTCCAAATTCTCAAACGCTCTGAAAGCCATTACAAGCATGATGAACGAGAACGTGAACGAATAGCGGTAGGGCAGCCAGTTAGGTACCTGGAAGCCGTGCCAAGCAATGTCGATCGTGGAAACGTACATGCTGCCAAAGATTGCTGCAAGCAAAAGTGCGTTCGAAAGCTTTTCCTTTATGCTTATCTTTGTGTTCAAGAAGAACAACGGAATGAGCAAAATAACTATCGTGCCGCAGGCAATCATCGGCAAGCCTTCGGGTTTAACGGTGTCATAGCTGTTTGCAAACAGCTTGGTTAAGAATTCATATATATTAAACTGTGTCTCGGGGTTAAAGTTAGGCTCCGAGAAGTCGAGCTTGCCAAGGCTGAGTGACGAATAAACGGGTATTAAGACAATACAGCTTGTAAGCACCGAAACAATGGCGCTTGCCGCAAACTTAAAGCCTGCTTTAATAAAGCCTGGGGCAACAATATGTCCCGGACGGGAGAATACGTAATATACAAAGTAAAGTGCCGAGAAGAAGCCTATCATATAGCCGATGTAGAAATGAGATATAAACATCACCGACAGCGGCAGAATGAAGGGAAGCATCTTGCCCTCGTCAACCAAGCGTTCAATTCCCAAAAGAATAACGGGCAGCCAGATCATGCCGTCTATCCACATGGGGTTCATAAGCTCGACCACGATATAGGTCATTAAAGCATAGCTGACAGAGAAGATGACCTGTGAATAATCGCTTGCCTTTTTGCTGTTTCTTAAATAATAGGCAAACGCCAGGCCGCAGCAGCCCACCTTTGCAAGCTCCATAATCTCGATAGCGCCGCACATCATTGTTCTGGGCAAAAGCACGATTATCCACATAAACGGGCTTGCAAGGTAATAACCGAAGATGCCCATTGTTTCGCCGCTAAGGTTGCGCGACCAGCTGTAAATCAGGCTCGCGTCGCCCCAAATGGCATCACGAAGCATTTCGTAATAGGAAACGTACTGTCCGTTAAGGTCTAAAACCAGCGCCGACATATCACCATAAGGGTGAACGCCGAAGCAGGAATAGATTAAATACATGATGGCAACAGGGATAAAGAAGGTCATAAGCCCCATTCGGTGGCGATATAACCACCTGCCGAAAGCGTTATCCTCTAAAAATCTTGCGTGCCATTTTTTCTTGGGAGGGGTAACGTCCACGGCTTCAGCCGCTTCCTCCACAGGGGTGAAATTAATTTCGTTTTCAGTCATTTATTCCTCCGGTATATTGACCGCTTCATCGGTCGTTTTGGAAACTATATATCTTGGGCGGTTTTTAATTTCCTCGTAAATTCGTGAAACGTAATAGCTTAAAATGCCGACAGTTTCTAAAATCAAGCCCATTACAAACAGAATTGCCGTGTTTGCCGCATTGAACGAGCCAAGGTTTACGCCGCACAAAAGCAATATCCACATAACAACTGCGGCTAAGATTATAACAAGACCTAAAACCGTTGAAATGTAAAGCGGCATGCCCGTAAAGCTTGAAAGGTTTCTTATGGCATAGCCCAAAAGCATTTTTGTCGTCCACTTTCTCTCGCCGAAAGCACGGGGTGCAACGTCGAACCAGACGGTCTCGGTATCAAACCCTACCCAGCCCGACAAAGCCCTGAAGAAGGTAATTCTTTCAGGCAGGTCCAAAAGCGCATTGATAACCTTTCTGTCCAAAAGCTTAAAGTCCGAGGTGTCGATCATATCTATGCCCGAAGCCGACTTTATCAACTTATAAAACATCTTCGAAAATCCGCCGTAAGCTGAATTTTCTTTACCGCGCGAGCGCTTTTTACCCTCGACCACTTCGGCACCGTTCAGCCACTTTTCATACATCTCCAGAACGGTCTGCGGGGGGTGCTGAAGGTCGCAGTCCATAACAACGGCGCAGTCACCGACAGCAGCCTTAAGGCCTGCAAAAATTGCACCCTCTTTGCCGAAGTTGCGGCTGAAACGCAAGCCTCTTACCCTGCGGTTTTTCTTGGATTCTTTGCAAATAACCTTCCACGAGGAATCGCGCGAGCCGTCATCGACAAAAATCAGCTCATATTCAATTTTGTTTTCTTCAAGCATCCGGCTGATAACAGCAGCGGTGTTTGAAATATTGTCCTCCTCGTTATACGAGGGCAAAATAACTGAAAGCATTGTTACCTCTTTCAAATTTCGTTTTATTTCTGAGAGTTTTTAAAGTCAATTGCCTTTTGCTTCATTTCATCATTCAAAAGGTCAATGTTTGGTCTTACAGCATAGCTATCTGCATTTTCGGGCCATGGCAGATGCGCGTCCTTCGACGGCTCGAAAATTTTCGTTATTCTGCCGCTTCTTAATCTGTCAAGATAATCGTGTGCGCAGGTAAGCTTTTCATCAAGGCCGATACCGCCCGAATGGTAGCCCCACAAATGGTGACCGTCGGTGCCGCCTGTCATGGGAATGTTAAACGACTGAGCATACCACTTCGCACGCTCGTTCTGCTCGGGGGCGTTGCCGCAGTTAACAGCTTCAATTCCGTCAACGCTCTTGGGATAAAGTCTTATAAGCGGAATATACCAAGCCTCGCGGAAGGGGTGTGCGTGAACGATAAATCCGCCATGCTCGTGAACGAAGTCGGCATATTTATCAAGAGACATTTCCATTATCTGCGGGTTATCCAAAAGGAACTGCTTGTCTAAGCCATAGGTTAAAAACTCGGTGCCGTTCATTGCAAATTCCCAGCCAAAGAACACCTGGAAGCCAATTTCGTCTCCCCTTTTCTTGGCAGCTTCATAACCCTGACAGAAAAGATGTATCTTAACGTCCCAAGGCAGACTTCTGTCAACAGCGGTGTTGCCGTTAAAGAAGTGGTCGGTTATAAAGCAGCCCGAGTAGCCAAGCTCGTGCAGCCTGTCAACAATGGCAGCTCCGTCCCAAAGTGAGCATGCCGAGCCCTGAGAGGTGTGAATGTGAGTTTCATATCTGTAAAGTTCCATTTAGCAAGCCTTCCTTTACTTATTATTTCGCTTTTTACCCAGTTTACCACAATATAAAAAGCTATACATTGTTATTATAACTTCATTGCGCGGTTAAGTCAATAATTCATGCTTAAATGACTTCTTTACATTTGGCTTGCATTTTGGTATAATTGTTATATCAACCCGAAAGGAGTCGGATTTTATGAGATTAAAAAAGCTGATAAGCTTTGTTATGGCTTTGGTTATATGCCTTTCATTGTTAACCTCGTGCGGAAGTAAAGAGGTTGTTATACCCGATGAAGCAGGCTGGTTTACAACATGGGCGGCCGCCACACAGTCGATCGGCGCAGGCGACGACGCTGTGCCCACCAACCCCAAGCTTAAAGAAAACACCTTAAGACAGCAAATAAAAGTATCCATCGGCGGTGAAAAGATTAAGCTTACATTATCTAACGAATACGGCTCTTTGCCTGTGATGATCGATTCTGTTCACATTGCCAAGCTTGTAAGCGAGGGTAACCCGACTATCGACACTGCGACAGACACGGTTATAACCTTTAACGGCGGCGAAATGACCGCTAAGATAGAGCCGGGCACCACGCTGACGACGGATGAGATCAACTTCAGCTTTGATGCATTGGACCTTTTGGCGGTTACAATCAAGTTCGGCAAGTTTGTCCCCTCTGACCTTACCGTTCACCGCGAATCGCTTTGCACCTCGTGGATAACCGAGGGCGACCAGGTTGCAAGCGAGACCTTCACCACAATGAGCTTTAAGAACTGCTGGTACTTCCTCTCACGTGTTGAGACATATGCCGAGGCCGGCACCAGAACCATTGTTTGCTTCGGTGACTCGATAACCGACGGCGTCGGTGCTTCTTACAACGGCTTTGACACTTGGCCCGAAGTTCTTGCAGAAAAATTGCAGGAAAACCCCGAAACCAAAAACCTCAGCATTGCAAACACCGCAATAAGCGGCAACGCCGTTTTCGGAGGAGTAGGTCAGGCGGCGAAGGACAGATTTGAGCGTGACGTTTTAAACGTTGCCGGTGTAAGATATGTTGTTATTATGATCGGTATTAACGACATCGGCTATGCTCAGGCAGATATTTCCGAGGATATTATTAACGAATATAAAGTGATGATTGAAAAGTGCCGCGAAAAGGGCATTAAGATTTATGCCTGCACGCTGGCACCCACAAAGGGTCACCCGGGATATTACTCGGAGCTTCACGAGCTGATAAGAGATAAGGTCAACGAATATATCCTTTCGGAAGAAAGCGGCTTTGACGGAGTTATTGATATGTCGATGGCTCTTGCCTCTGAAACAGACCTTGACCAGATGCAGGCGGTTTATGCCACAGGAGACTGGCTGCACCCGAATGCCAAGGGTTATGAAAGAATGGGCGACGAAGCATACCGCACACTTATAAACCTTTGGGCACAGGAAAAAGCTGAAGCCGAAGAAAAGTAATATGAAAAATTGATAAATCCCCCGACATTTCGGGGGATTTATTGCATTATACAACAAAGTTATTTACAATCATCTTATAAAGTGTTATAGTTATTATATCAATACTGAAAGGAGTCAGGAGTTGAAAGCATTGAAACGGATTTTGAGTGTTTTGCTTGGCATAAGTTTTGTTCTGGGCATTTGCACCTGCCTTTCTTTTGGCGAGGGCGAACCTATGCTTGGCGACGTTGACGGCAACCGGACTGTTGACAACGATGACGCTATTTATCTTCTTTATAACACCATTTTTGGCGATGAAGATTACCCCTTGAACCAGCCGTGTGACTTCACAAATGACGGAGCGGTTGATAACGAAGATGCGATTTATCTTTTATATCACACCATTTTCCCATCGAGCTATCCGCTTGACGGCAGTGAACCCTCTGAACCGAGTGAGCCCTCACAGCCATTGGTCAATACCGCAACAGGCACCTTCTCGTGCGAATTTTTAAACAACGATTACGACACGGCCTGCAAATCGGGCACTGTAACGGGCGAGGTTGAAAATTGCTGGGGCACGCAGTTCCCCGAAATAACTTCGCTTATAACCTCAATCTGCCCGCTTGAAAACGTCTATTATCTGGAAGTGACACTTAAAGCCTCTGACACAAGCCCGTGCTGGAACGGCGTTACACCAAAGTGCGAGCTTCACTGGGATTCACGAGGAGCAGGACGACTTGCAGACGTTCAGAGCTTTACGGGCAACACCGTTTATCTTAGCGCCTTTATGGCAGAGGATGTGAGCCGGGTTATCTTAAACCCATATGCTTTCAATGCAGACGCAGGTGTTATCGACTTTGAGGTTACGGTAACTGTTACCATGTATGAACCCGAGCCCGACTATGACAATTCCGACACCACAGTATTACCAGACAATAATAAACCGACAGGAGACCCCGAAATGACAAACTTTACACTCGCAGACAAAATCGTCCCCTCTGAAAATTTGGGACTTACTATCAGCAAGCTTTCCACCTCTTATAAGCCTGCAAACGAAAACAACCCCATTTCGTCCAACGTATTCTTTGCTGACCCTACCAGCGTTGAATATAACGGCAGACTTTACGTTTACGGCACAAACGACTCTCAGCAGTTTGTTGCTAACGAAGGCAAGGGCTCGAACGGCTATGGCAACATCAACACCCTTGTCTGCTACTCGAGTGCCGACCTTATCAACTGGACATATCACGGTGAGATCCCCGTAACAAAAATTGCCACATGGGCAGGCTGCTCTTGGGCACCCTCTATCGTTTCAAGAGAGGTTGGCGACAAGACCGAGTTCTATCTTTACTTCTGTAACTCGGGCGGCGGCGTCGGCGTTTTAACCTCCGATTCTCCCACAGGCCCTTGGAAGGACCCCATCGGCAAGGCACTTGTTCACAACGGCATGCTTGGCGATGACCCCGTATGCTGGTGCTTCGACCCCGGCGTTGTAATTGATGACAACGGTGTGGGCTGGCTCGCTTTCGGCGGCGGCAACCCCATGCATTCTGATGAAACCTCGATGTATACAGGTAACTGCCGTTTGGTTAAGCTTGGCGCAGACATGGTTACCCTTGACAGCGAGATCATCAAGGTTCCTGCTGTTCACCACTTTGAAGCTAACGAGATAAACATGATCGGCGGCTCTTACGTTTTGACATACTGCTCTAACTATGGCGCACGCGACCAGTGGACTCCTGACCTCGGCACACCCTCCAAGACCTGCTCGATGTGCTATATGGTCAACTCGGGCGACCCCTTGAACCCCGACGACTGGAAGTATGGCGGAGAATACCTCACCAACCCAAACACCCACGGTTACCCCTTCTCGAACAATCACTCTCATTTGCAGAAGTTCGGTGACAAGTACTACATTCTTTATCAGACAGTTTCGCTTCTTGAAAACATGAACAAGCTTCAGACTGCTGACGGCTACCGTTCCATCGGCATTGATGAAATTGTTGTAGACGAAGAAAACGTTGTTATTAAAAAGGGCAGAATGACCGATAAGGGCGTTTCTAAAATTGCAGACATCAACGCATTTGCAGTTTTAAAGGCAGAGACCCACCACTCGGCAGCAGGCGTTTCTTATGAAAAGCTTCCTTCAAGAGGTTATGTTGTGACCGACATAAGCGAAGGCGACTATGTTCTGGTTAAAAACGTTAACTTTGCCAACGGTGCAGATGCATTTGCTGCAGTTGTTAACGGCAAGGGCATTATTGAAGTAAGACTTGACTCGCCCAACGGCAAGGCTGTCGGCTCTGTTCAGTTTGACAATGGCGACTTTGAAGCTGTTGGCGCACACCTTGACGAAACAGTTTCGGGCGTTCACGACCTTTACCTTGTATTCGGCGGCGACTTCAAGTTCGACACATGGCAGTTTGCATATCTGGGATAATTGATTGATTAAATCTCCTTTGCGAAAGCAAGGGAGATTTTTTTATCTTTCACGCATTAAATTATTATAGCATTGACTATTTAATGCACTTTACTTTTATTTTCTTTGGTGATATATTTTAATATGTATAGATATACGCTGAAAGGAACATGTAGATCATGAAAACTGAAAATAGAATTTTGAGTTTGCTTTTGGTGCTTGTCATGGCATTGTCTGTGCTGACAGGCTGCGGTGCCCCCGCAAACGGCGAGGTTGACCCTCCCGAAACACAGGCTACCGACGTACCCGAGGTAACAACTACCGAACCTGAGGTTACGACCACCGAGGGAACTACTACCGAGGTTACCACAACTACCGAGGAGACTACTACCGAGGCTACCACCACAACGGAAGCTACGACAACCACCGAAGAAACAACTACCGAGGTTACAACCACGACCGAGGCTACAACAACCGAAGCTACTAAAGCAACTGTTGAGGTAGAGGACGTTTCGGGCGAGGTTTACAAATACGCAACGTCGAGCGTTAACGTTCGCGAGCTTCCCGATGCAAACAGCGACAGAATGGGCCACCTTGACGCAGGCGAAAAGGTTAAGGTTACCGGCATTACCGCAAACGGCTGGTATAGAATCGAGTTTGAAAACGGCGAATACTTCGTTTCGGGCAAATATTTAAGCGATACATATGTTGCAGAAGAAAAGGAAGATGAAAAGCCCGCAGGCGGCAGCTGCGACAAGCCCTCGCAGAATAAGACCCACAAGGTATCTTTGACATCTGACAACTGGGCTTCCGACTCCTTCCTTGATGAAAGCATTGTTAAATATAATTCCGACGGCTCGGTATTTATTGAAAAGGGCACGATCGTCGGCTGGACTATTCCCGAGGTTAAGATGGACGAAACCGTTAAGGTTACCGTTAAGGGCAGCTCTGTCGGCGAGTTTAGAATGTGGCTTTTGGCACCCGGCCAGGCAACAGCCTCGAACATTGTTCCCGCTATCGAGCTTGGCAACGTAGGCGGCGATTTTGAATTTACTTTCGAGCTTACCGCAGAAGACCACGACGAAAGAGGAGTTGCAGCCGCAAACGCCTTCTGCTTCAAGGCACCCTCCTGGGATTCAAGCCTTGACAGACTTACAGTAAAGTCGGTTGAAATCACCTATCTTGGCAACCTGAAGGCAAACCAGATCAACGACAGCGCAAACAAGCCCACCAGCGCTTCGGGCGACACTAAGTGGCTTGCTTCGTGGGGCTCGGCACAGCTTCAGGCAGGAGACGACCATCTGCCCAAGACTGTTGCTCTTAAAAACAACACCGTCAGAATGCAGATAAGACCTTCTGTCGGCGGCAACAAGTTAAGACTTGAGTTCTCGAACGAGTGCGGTAAATCTTCACTTGTAATAAACAAGGCAACACTTGCAAAGCTTATCGACCCCAAGAAGTCGGATATTGACACCGCAACACTCGAAAATATTACGTTCGGCGGCAAGCAAAGCATTACTATTGCCGCAGGCAAGACTGTTATCAGTGATGAGATAGATTTCAGCTTCAACTCTCTTGATGACTTGGCTGTTACACTTTATCTTGGCGACGTTCCTTCAAGCGTTACAAGCCACACGGCTTCCCGCTGCTCGACATGGGTTTCTAAGGGCGACGGCACCGGCAGCAAAACCCTTTCGGGCGACGTTACCACCTCGTGGTACTTCCTCTCTCGTTTAGAGGTTTTGGCAGATAAGAACGCCAAGGCAATCGTTTGCATGGGCGACTCGCTTACAGACGGCGCAAGCATTACCACAAACGGCTTTACCCGTTGGACAGACGAGCTTGCAAGACAGCTTAACAAAAACGGTTACAGCGATTATTCTGTAATTAACATGGGCATCGGCGCTACCTCGCTTATGGGCTGGGGCACCGCAGGTGAAGCAAGATTCAAGCGTGACGTTTTAGATATTGAAGGTGTTGACACCTTTATCATCTTCTATGGCGTCAACGACATTGGCTATGCAAACAGCGACATTTCGCAGAAGATTATTGATACATATAAAAACATGATCAAGCAGTGCCACGACAACGGCATTAAGGCCTATGGCATGACGATAACCCCCTTCAAGGGCAGCGGTTACTATTCTGAGCTTCACGAGAAGATTAGAGTTAAGGTAAACGAGTTTATCCTCTCGCCCAATTCGGGATTTGACGGATATATTGATGCCGCTTCGGCAGTTGCCGACCCTGACGACAGCGAAAAGATGCGCAAGAGCTATGTTTCGGTATGGAACGATAACCTCCACTTTAACGACACAGGCTATAAGTTTGTCGGCAAAACCGTTTTCGACACCATTAAAGACGATTTGAAGTAATCGGGAAGGAGCCTGAAAATTGAAAGCATTTAAAAGAATTTTAAGCATCGTTCTCAGCTTGTGCTTAATGCTTGGCATCAGCACGTGCGTTGCCCTTGCCGAGGGTGAGGTTATTGTGGGTGACCTTGACAATGACAGCCTTGTAACCAATAACGACGCAATTTACCTTCTTTACAACACCATTTTCGGCGACGAGGATTACCCCGTTAACCAGCCCTGTGACTTTACCGGAGACGGCTTGCTTGACAACGAAGATGCAATTTATCTTTTATATCACACCATTTTTGGCGAGGATGAATACCCGCTTGAAGGCAAAGAGCCCGACGGCGATGACAACGTTGAACCGGCTCAGCCCCTTATCTACCCCGTTCCCATAAATTCCGCTAACTGGGACAGCGATTCGTTCCTTGACGAAAGCATTGTTACATATAACCCCGACGGCTCGGCATTCATAGAAACAGGCTCGATAGTCGGCTGGTCCATCCCTCAGGTTGCATTGGGCAAAACTGTTAACGTGACCGTTAAGGGCAGCTCTGTCGGCGGCTTCCGCGTGTGGCTTTTGGCTCCCGGTCAGGCAACAGCCTCGAACCAGGTTAACGCTTCCAATCTTGGGTTTGCAGGCGGCGATTTCGACTTAACATTTACCCTTACTGCCGAAGACTTTGACGGCAGAGGAATTACCTATGCCGATGCTATCTGCTTCAAGGCTGCGTCTTGGAACACACAGCTTGACCAGCTTTTGATTGAATCTGTTGAGGTAACTTACCCTGTTGAGGTGATTGACAACAGAAACTGGGTGGCTTCTTGGGGCTCGGCACAGCTTACAGCAGGAAGCGACCACCTGCCCAAAAACATTTCACTTTCGGGCAACACAGTTCGCCAGCAGATCAGAATGACAAAGGCAGGCAGAACCGCAAGATTTGTATTTTCTAACGAATCGGGCAACGGACCTTTGACCATAAATGCGGCAACCGTTGCACACCTTGTTTCACCGACAAGCTCGAATATTGACACCTCTACCCTTACAAACATCACCTTTAACGGAGGAAGCAAGAGCATTACTATCCCCGCAGGACAGACAGTAATTTCGGACGACGTGAAATATAGCTTTGAAGCGCTGGATGATTTGGCTGTTTCGCTTTATTTAGGCAGCGTTCCCTCGAACGTAACAAGCCACACAGCTTCACGTTGCTCGACTTGGATAGGAAAAGGCGACGGTACAGCAAGCGCAACCGTTTCGGGCGAGACTACTACTGCTTGGTACTTCTTAAGCCGTGTTGACGTTATCGCTTCGAAGGATGCAGGCGCGATCGTTTGCCTGGGCGACTCGCTTACCGACGGTGCAAGCGTTACAACAAATGCTTTCAGCCGCTGGCCCGACGAGCTTGCAAGACAGCTTAATGCAACAGCAGCCTTAATAAATACTCGGTAATCAACATGGGTATAGGCGCTACCTCGCTTATGGGCTGGGGCACCGCAGGCGAAGCAAGATTCAACCGCGACGTTTTAAACGTGCCCGGTGTTAAGGCTTTGGTCATTCTTTACGGCGTTAACGACATTGGATATGCTGGTAGTGATATTTCACAGAATATCATCAATACATATAAAAACATGATCGCTCAGTGCCACGCAAAGGGCATTAAGGTTTATGGCTGCACCATAACCCCGTTCTATAACCCCACAGGTGCGCAGCAGGGTTACTACTCCGAGCTTCACGAGCAGATAAGACTTAAAGTCAACGAGTTTATCCTCTCGCCCGATTCGGGATTTGACGGATATATCGACACCGCTTCTGCGGTTGCCAACCCCTCTGACGCCAAGCAGATGCAAAGACAGTATGTATCTGTATGGAACGACTGGCTCCACTTTAACGACACAGGTTATAAATTTGTCGGTAAGACAGTTTATGATAAATTGAAAACAGCATTAGACTAATGAACTGAAAGGAAAAAATAATGATGAAACTTTTTAAAAGACTTTTTGTTTTGCCTTTAGCCGCTGTGCTTTTTGGCACAACCCTTTGCTCTTGCGGCAATAATACAACTCCCGTAGCCGAAGTTCCCGAAGAGGACGGCTGGGTTGCAGCGTGGGCTTCTGCTCAGCTTACAACAGGCGCTAACGAAACCCCCACCAAGCCCCCGCTGAAGGAAAATTCCTGCCGTCAGCAGATTCGTGTTGCTATCGGCGGCGACAAGATCAGAATCACCTTCTCCAACCTCAACGGCGATATTCCTTTGGAAATTGAATCTGCTCATATTGCTCATTTAATCGACCCCAACAGCTCTGCTATCGACCCTCTTACCGACACCGTTATTACCTTTAACGGCGGCGAAACAAGCGTTAAGCTTATTGCAGGACAGGAAATAGTTTCGGACGAAATTGACTTCAGCTTTGAAGCACTTGACAACCTTGCAATTACTACCAAGTTCGGCAAGTTTGTTGGCGGCACGATCACAAGCCATACCGCTTCGCGTGCTACTACCTGGATTGCCGAAGGCGACCACGTAAGCGCTGAAAGCTTCCCTGCAGGCTGCG
>JAZSPX010000146.1:0-16481 GCA_045537675.1 Candidatus Faeciplasma sp.
TCACAGAACGACATGGCTACGATCCGACTTCACTCACGCTCGCTGCCGCTCGCGCTCGCAAGCCGCCCTTCGGGCGTCTCGGGCTGCGCCCAAAATAGCATCATAAAAAGGAAACCGCCATGAAAAAACTCACACTCGCCATGCTTCTCTCGCTCATCATCTGCCTTGCCTCAAGCATTATCCAAAACGCTAACGAGGTCACCGAAATGACCGACAAGCTCATCCGCCTTCACGTCATCGCCAATTCCGATTCCGATTACGACCAGTCCGTCAAACTAAAAGTCCGTGATGCTGTTTTAAAAGCGGCTGACGCGCTCCTGTCCCCTTGTACCGATAAAGAATCTGCCGCCCAAATCATCAGCCAAAATCTCGATATTCTAACCCAAACAGCCAACGAGGTCTTAGCTGATTGCCCCTATACCGCCACCTGTTCGCTTCAAAAAACCGAGTTCGACACACGGGTATACGACAACTTCACCCTTCCCGCAGGCGAGTACGACGCTTTGTGTGTGAAAATCGGTTCAGCCGAGGGCAAAAACTGGTGGTGCGTCTGCTACCCCGGCCTTTGCCTGCCGGCATGCACCAAAATTGAAGACTGCGAAACCTTCACTCAGGACGAGCTGATAATTTTAAAAACCCCCGAAAAAGTCCGCTACAAGCTCTTTTGCTTCGAGCTTTTCAGAAAAATCAAGGCTTTCCTTACACTATAGTCCCAAAAAATGTACAATACCCAAATATGTGTTTGACTTGTTGCTTTAAGCGTGGTAAAATTTTATCATCAAAGCTTTGGGAGGACTAAAATGCTACGTATTCAACTTGGCGAAAACAGCAGTCTTAAACTTAAAAACTGCGCCCATACTATATCAGAATCCTTGGCCGAGGGCAGGGAAGTCCTTGCCTTGATCCCCGACCAGTTTTCATTTGAATTCGATAACGCCCTCTATTCCGAGCTTGGCATTAAAGACTTCAACCGTGTAACCACGCTCAGCTTCAAGCGTCTGGCTGTAAGCTTAATCAACCAATACGGCTCTGCACAAGGCATTTTAGTCAAGCCCGAACAAAAACTTATTTTAATCTATCTTGCTTTGCAGAACGTCAAAAAATCGAAGCAGTTAAAAATCTTCTCCCGACAGATTGATAAGCCCAACTTCATCAACGACGTTGCAGGCATCATCGACTCGCTTACACGCTGCGGCATTACAGCCCAGATGCTCGAAAACGCCTGCTCAAACACAAACGGCACAATTTCCAACAAGCTTCACGATATTTCTATCATCTACAAAGCCTATTGCGACGAGCTTGCACAGCGCGAGCTTCGCGATGAAAGCTCTTTAATCATTGAATCCGCCCGTATTGCCGAGGAAAACTGTTTCTTTAACTGTAAAGATGTTTACGTTGACAGGTTTGACAGCTTCTCGCCCGACGAGCTTAAATTGTTAGAGGTCGCAATCAAAGACGCCCACTCCGTCAACATATCCCTTAGCCTGCCTAACACCTATAAACCAAGCGTCAGCTCGCCTTTCTCGCTTGTTGCCTCAACACAGAATCAGCTTGTTTCGCTTGCCGCAAAGCACAACAAACAGCTTAAATACATAACCACCAACAAAGAAATCAGCCGCACACCCACGCTGAAGCATGTAAAGGATAACCTCTTTACACCTCGCCCGTCGAAATTTGATAACGACGGCAGTGTAACCGTTATCAGCGCCGACACAGTTTATGAAGAAGCCGACTTTGTCTGCGCACAAATATCCTCTTTGGTGGCCGATGAAGGATATCATCTTAACGACATAGCAATCTTCACCCACGATATGGATACGTATCAAAAGGTGTTAGAGTCCGCCTTCGAGCGCTACAACATCACTCCGTTCATGGATATGTCCTCGCCTGCATCGGGCATGTCATTGGCTCTTTACGCCCTCTCGGCGATAGATGCCGCCGCCACCCGCAACCCCGATACCGACAAGATTTTAAGCTTTGTCCGCTCACCGTTCTCGTTCCTCAACGAACAGGAGATCTCCCTTATCGAGGATTACTGTGTCCGCTGGAATATAAACGGCAAAATGTGGCTTTCCGACTTTTCCGCCGACAGCGAGCTTTCAGATTTTGAAGAAATCAACACGATCCGCAAAAAAATTATCGAGCCGCTTTCAGCTCTTAACAACGCCTCAAAATCTTCAACCGCAAAAGAAATCGCAAAGGCGTTCAATAAGTTCTTAGAGGATATTAAGCTTGCCGAGCACGCCAAAGCCATGATAGAGGATTCCCCCTTGGCTGACAAAACCGAAAACGCACGCCTTTTCAAACAGCTTTGGAATGTTTTGATGCTATCAGTCTCCTCAATTTATCTTACAGCCGGTGACACCAAAATGACCTTAAAGTCGTTTGGCGAGCTTTTGCGTGTCATTCTCACTTCCCAAAAAATATCCAACCCTCCTCAAAAGCTTCAAAGCGTTAAGGTCTGCGACGTTTCACGCTCCATCATCTCAACCCCAAAGGTCGTGTTCGTAATCGGCCTTAACGACGGTAAATTCCCGACCGATATAAAGAAAAACGGCATTTTCAACGGCCGTGATTTAGCTGTGTTGGAGGGGCTGGGTGTTGCGTTCGAAACAAGCCTGTCCACCCGCCTTGATACCGAAAGGTTAGACTGCTTCAACGCACTTTGCCACGCAACCCAAAAGCTTTATCTAACCTACTCCAACGCCGACGTAAAAGGCAAAACCACTAACCCCTCTGCCTACATTAAAAAGATATGCTCAATGCTTAACACAAGCGTTGTTTCTGCGTTAAGCTACCCGTTAGAGTTTTACTGCCGCACCCCCGAAAGCGCCTATTACCGCTTTGCAACCGCAAAAAACAAATCTGCAGACGAAATCGTGTCCGTCTACGAATCTTTGCTTTCAATCCCCGAATTCAAAGAAAAAATCCTCCGTCTTGCACAAAAAGGCGAGGGGGGACACATTCTCTCGCCAAACATCAGCAAAAAGCTGTTTGCCTCGGGCGATATCTACATCACCCCTTCAAAAATCGACGTTTATAACAGCTGTCCGTTCAAATATTTCCTGCAATACGGCATAAAACTCAATGTTATAAAACCCATGGCCATCGACGCCGCTAACCGCGGCAGCATAATGCACCACGTTTTCGAGAATGTTCTTTTACATTTCGGCGAGGGATTTTCCGAAGCTGCGGACGAAGAAATATCTTCGCTCGTTTCAACCCTCTTAAACGACTATCTGAAAGAAGCCCTTGGCGGAGATTTCGGCAAAACCGAAAAATTCAAGGCAGATTATGCACGCTTCCACGGTGCCTGCTTAGACATTCTTTTCAACCTTCGTGAAGAATATAAGGTTTCAAAATTCCGTCCCGTAAGGTTCGAATACGCCTTAAGACAACAGGACGGTAAATCCGTTTTGTCCATTCCCATTAACGAGGGGTTAAGCGTCTGCTTCAATGGCATAGTCGACAGAGTAGATACCTATTCTGCACCCGACGGCACACGCTATATCCGCATTGTCGATTATAAAACAGGCTCGAAGAACTTGGATTATAAAGACATTTATAACGGCTTGAACCTTCAAATGCTCATCTACATGCTCGCTTTAACCGAGGGTACGGACAAAGATTTCAAATCCTGCGTGCCTGCCGGTGTAATATATGTAAACTCGGGCTTCTTAAAATGTGAAAACGACTATAACCCCTTAAGCGACGAAACTGTCAACCGCCTTAAAGAAGCTAAAAAGCAGTTTAAGCGCACAGGCTTGGTTGTCGAGGATATGACCTCGCTTGAAGCCATGGACTGTGAGTTCAGCGGCAACTATGCACCCGTTACCAAAAATAAAAACGGCTCTTTCTCAGCAAAGTCAAACCTCATATCGCCCCAAAGCTTCAAACTGTTAGAGGAATTTTCTGCCCGCAAGGTGCAGGAATTCGGTAACTCTTTGCTTGTCGGCAAAATAGACGCAATTCCCGTCGGAAAGGATAACAAAAACCTGCCTTGCCGTTATTGCGAGTTTACCTCTGTCTGCGACAGAAAGAAATATATGTTTAAAAAGACGGACGCCGATGCCGACCGTGAAAATCTTAAAAAAGTAATCGAGGAGGTGAGCGAAAATGGCAACAAACTGGACTAACGACCAGCTTAAGGCAATTTCAGCCTATAACGAGCCTGTAATCGTCTCGGCTGCTGCCGGCAGCGGTAAGACTGCAGTTCTGGTCGAAAGAACGATAAGACTTTTAAGCGACAGCTCCAAAAACATTCCTGCCGACAGGATTTTAGCAGTAACCTTCACCAACGATGCCGCATCTCAAATGCGCCGCAAGCTCTCCGATGCGTTAGAAACCGCTTCTCTCGCTGACCCCGATAATCAGTGGCTTTTGCGCCAGCAGTCCCTTTTCCGCTTGGCCGAGGTTACGACCATCAACTCCTTCTGTTACAGCCTGCTTAAAGACAACATTGCAAGCACAGATTTTCAAAGCGGCGTAAGAATTCTTGAAGAGACCGAAGCTAAAATGCTCACCGAGCGTGCGTTGACTTCTGTTTTAGAAAACGAATACACCGTTAACCGCGGCGGTATGGAAGAGCTTATCAGCCTTTTCTGCTACGAAAACGACTCTGCCCTGCGTGAGATCATCAAGCAGTTATATACGTTTTTGCGCTCATTGCCCTATAAGGATTTTTGGGTAAACAAATGCCTAACCTCTTTGCGCAACGGCGAACAGGCGCAAAAGGCAAAGGAGTACTTCGCTAAAAAAGCGCGTGAAAAAGCCGATTTATTGCGTAATATCTGCACCCGACTTGAGGATTGCTGTGAAGCCTTGGAAAACTATAAAAACCAGGTTGCAGCGTTTAACAAAAACATTGCTCTTGCCCTCGCTCTTGCTGAGGATACAGATACCTTAAGCTGGAGTGATTTCAGAGAAAAACACAAAAAGTTTTCGGCGGCAGGTCTTGGCGGCAAGCGCTCCGATAAAGAAAAGGAAAACACCTCAAGCACCGAGGAAGCATTCTATGAAACTGCAAAGAACTATAACACCGCTTTAAAAAATATCGCCTCAGAGATTATTTCTTATTTCAAATACAGCGACGAAGCGATCAGTGCCGATGCTATACTGGTTGCCGATGCCTTTGAAAAGCTTTGCACCCTTTGCCAAAAGCTCGATGACGAGGTTCACCGCATTAAGGTCGAGCGTAACGCCGTTGACTTTGCCGACACCGAGCTTATTGCTGTTTCGCTTCTTTCAAACTGCGATGAAAACGGCACCGTGACCCGCACCCCTCTGGCCGAGGAGATTATTTCTTCTCAGCGTTATAAGCTTATAATTATCGACGAATTTCAGGACGTCAACAACCTTCAGGACGTTATCTTCAAAATCATTTCAAACACCGACGATTTAAATAAAATCGGCTCAAACCTCTTTGCCGTAGGCGACGTCAAGCAATCGATCTACCGCTTCCGCCTTTCAAATCCCAAGGTGTTCATGAACACCCGCCGCGATGCCAAAGACCCCGATTGCCCTGTTCAAGAGATACTTTTAGCCAAAAACTTCCGCAGCCGCAACAGCGTTTTAAAGTTTGCAAACTACATCTTTTCATCTTTAATGTGCCAAGACCTCGGCGAGACCGAATATACCGCCGAAGAAGAGCTTGTAAAGGGCGCCGATTACTCGGGCGAGGATGCACCCACCAAGATCCTTCTTGTCAACTCCTTCGTCGACCCTAACGATGAATCGGGCGAGGTGTTAAACGAATACGACTGCATAGCCCACCAGATTAAAAAGATGATCAACTCGGGCGTTACCGTTAAAGACGGCGATACCGTGCGCCCCTGCCGCCCAAGCGATTTTTGCGTGCTTACAAGAACCAACATCAAAGACTCGTCCTTGGTCGAAAGCTTTTCTCGCTATGGCTTAAAGGTCCTTTCAAGCGACAAAGAAGGCTATTTAAAATCGCGCGAGATTTCCGTCCTTTTAAACCTTCTATCAATCATCAACAGCCCCATGCACGACCTGCCCCTTGCAAGCGTCATGCTTTCACCGATAATGGGCTTTAATGACGATGACCTTGCCGCAATCAGACTGTGCGACAAAAAAGCAAGACTTTATAAAACAGTTCTTAGCATTGCAAACGGCAAATTCTTTGTTGATGAGACCATTTATAAAAAATGTAAAGAGGCAGTAGCCCTCATCAAAAAGCTTAGGGTCTATGCGGCAGGCATGCCCTTAACAAGACTTATTAAGAAGGTATATGACGTTACCGACATGTTCTCTATCGCCGCACGATATGAAGACGGCGAGCAGAAGCTTGCAAATCTCTACCTTTTGTTAGAATACGCACAGAGCTTCGAAGCTTCCTCGAACGACGGGATCGCAGGCTTTTTGCGCTATATCGATTACATATCCTCAACAGGTGGCGATTTTGAACAGGCATACACCGTCACCGAGTCTGACGACTGTGTAACCGTTAAAACCATTCACCGTTCAAAGGGTCTCGAGTATCCCTTTGTTTTCCTGTGTCAGCTCGGCAAAAAAATCAACAAGCAAGATACCTACGGCAAGCTTCAGCTTAATTACGAGCACGGTGTCGGTCTGAAGTTCTTAGATTATTCATCGCTGACTAAACACACCACCATCTTCTCCGACTACATCTCCTCTAAAAACGAGCAGGAAATGCTGTCAGAGGAGCTAAGGCTTCTCTACGTTGCCGCAACCCGTGCCAAAGAACAGCTTTTTGTTGTTTTAACCAACGCCGAACAGGTTGCCGCAAAATACGGTTCAAGCATAACCTCGTTTAAAATTCCCTCTGTCATTTCGTTCGACGCTCTTACCCATGCGGACTGGATAATCATGGCGCTGTTAAAACACCCCGAATTTGAATTTTTCCGTGGTGTTTGCGGCGGCAATACCTTCGAGGATAAGTACACAAGCGAAGACAGATTGCCCAAGATAGTTGTCGAGCCGTTTGTGCTGACCGATTTGGGCAACACCGTTGCCGAGGAGACCGTCCCGGGAAAGCCCATAGCCTTACTTGTTGAAAGACTTAAAGCCAACTACTCCTACGAATATGACAGCCGCCTGACTGTTCACGAAGCTAAGGTCAGCGTATCCGAGCTTGTAAGCGACGACCCCGTCAACTTCTTCCCCCGTGTAACTCGGCTCGATGATACCTTAGGCGAGCTTTCCGCTGCCGAAAAGGGAACAGTGACCCACCGCTTCATGCAATATGCCGATTACGCCGCCGCAAGCACTGACTTAGAAGGCGAAATCTCACATCTGCAATCTTTAGGTCTTTTCACTTCTAAAGAGGCTGATGCCATCAACCGCGCAAGTGTTAAAGCCTTCTTTGAAAGCGATATCTATAAACGCCTTGCAAAAAGCGGTAACGTAATGCGAGAAAAACAGTTCATCGTGCGCTTTTGCGACATTGAGGTTGACGAAGCTTTAAAAGAGGTATATAATGACACCGACGGCATGCTTCAGGGTATCGCAGACTGCTTGTTCGAGGAAGAGGACGGTTACGTTTTAATCGACTATAAAACCGACCGTGTAAAGACCCCCGAGGAGCTTTTACAAAGATATACAAAACAGCTTGCGCTCTATAAATCCGCATTCGATGCGCTTTTAAACAAGCCCATAAAGTCAGCCTTCGTATACTCGTTTGTGCTCAAAAAGGGTATAGAAGCAACATTTTAAACTTTTTTCAAAAACCCCTTGACAAACCCAAAACAAGGGTATATAATATCATGCGTAAAGAAAGCAGAAACGTTTACGTTCTCACCTTCAGCGCTCAGCGAAAAGGTCGATAAAGTCATTACCGCACCACTCGACTGGGTAGGATTATGCGTGATTTTACGGAGCGTGAACCAAGGTTTGCGCTCTTTTAATTTTACTTACGGAGGTGTTGCGCCATTAGCAGCATGGATCATCAGATCAATGAAGAAATCCGCGACGAGCAGATAAGAGTAATCGACGCAGACGGCACACAGCTTGGAATCCTTTCCTCGAAGGAAGCTTTGCAGATAGCAATCGACAAGGAACTTGACCTTGTAAAGATCGCTCCCACAGCAAATCCTCCCGTGTGCAAAATAATGGATTACGGCAAGTATTGCTTCGAGCAGACAAAGAGAGAAAAAGAAGCCCGCAAGAACCAGAAGACCGTTGACGTTAAAGAAGTAAGAATGACCTCAAAGATCGACACCAACGACTTCAACACAAAGGCTAATCAGGCAATCAAGTTCTTAAAGGCAGGGGACAAGGTTAAGGTCTCCATCAGACTTCAGTTCCGCAAGGGTGCGGCCCTTCATTCCGAGATGAGCGAAAAGCTCCTTGAACAGTTCAAGGAAATGATTGCTGAATATGGCGTATTCGACAAGCCCAGTAAAATCGAGGGCAGAAACATCGTTCTGTTCGTTTCCCCGAAAAAACAGTAATTACTAACTAAGGAGGACAAAGATTATGGCAAAGATAAAGGTTAAAACTCACTCCGGCACCAAGAAGCGTTTCAGCCTTACAGGTACCGGCAAGGTTAAGTTCCAGCACGCAAACAAAAGACACCGTCTTATTTCCAAGGATCACAAGGCTAAGAGACTCGCAAGAGGTACTGCTTACGCTTCCAAGGCAAATATCGAAGCAATCAAGGCAAACATCCCTTACAAATAAATCACGGGTTGTAAGGACTTATTAAAGAAAAGAATTTAATTACGGAGGTAAAGAATTATGGCTCGTGTTAAGGGAGCAATGATGACTCGCAAGAGAAGAAACAAGACTCTTAAGCTCGCAAAGGGTTACTGGGGCGCTAAGAGCAAGCACTTCAAGATGGCTAAACAGGCTGTCATGAAGTCCGGCAACTACGCATACATCGGAAGAAAGCAGAAGAAGCGTGAATTCAGACAGCTCTGGATCGCAAGAATCTCTGCTGCTGCAAAGATGAACGGCATGAACTATTCCACTCTTATGAATGGTCTTAAAAAAGCTGGAATCACACTCAACAGAAAGATGCTTTCCGAAATCGCTATCAACGACGCTGCAGGCTTCACCGCTATCTGCGAAAAGGCAAAGGCAGCTCTTAACTAATCAATCATAAAAAACACGCTCATTATTTCTTTGAGCGTGTTTTCTTCATAATTGCATATCTTATCAATCAAACCTCAAACCGATTTCTTGTTGACAATAAAGGAAGAAGCTATGCTTATAACAAGTAAGGATAACCCGAATATTAAGCTTTATATCAAGCTCCGTGACCAGAAAAAAGCACGTCTTGAAAATAATATGTTCGTTTTAGAGGGGGCACGGATTATCGCTGATGCCGTCAAAGAAAACGTTAAAATCGAGTGTGCCTTCGTCACCGATGAAGCCGCAATCAAATATCCCGAAACGCTGTCCCTTTTGTCAGAGGGGATAGGTGACAGGCTGCATTTCATACCGCCTGAAATTGCGGCAAGACTAAGCGACACCAAGGGCTCTCAGGGCATATTTGCAATTGCTGCAAGACTTGACAAAACCCTTGACATTGATAAAATAAATAATGGCGGAAAATTTTTAATTCTCAACTGCGTGCAGGACCCTGGAAATGTCGGCACGATTTTGCGCGTTGCCGATGCTGTCGGAATCAACGGCGTTTTCCTTTGCGGCAACTCCTGCGATATCTATAACCCAAAAATCGTCCGTTCAACCATGGGCTCTCTTTTCAGACTGCCCGTGTGCGACGATTTGTCATATTCCGAGACTGTCGCATTGTTGAAGGAAAACAATATCTCAACCTACGCTTCTGTTATAGATACCGATGCTCACAGCGTCCGCGGCTTCGATTTTCCCAAAAACTGCGCCGTAGTCATCGGAAACGAGGGGAACGGCCTCACGCACGAAGAAGCCTTAATGTGCGATGAACGCATAACCATTAAAATGAGCGGAAACATAAATTCGCTCAACGCCGCCATGGCAGCAGGAATCATCCTTTGGGAGATGACTAAGTAATTTTTCAAAATTCGGGAGGGAAAGATAATGCGCTCGGAATTAGTTTATTGGGTATGGTTAACAATAGCCTTCGGCCCTGCCAATCCCCGCAAGTGGAATCTTCTTTCCCATTACGATTCCGTCAAGGCCGCATATAATAAAATCACCTCGGGCGACTTGTCCTTTGTCACCCCGTTAGATAAAGACAAGGTAACCTCGGCAACAATCGAACAGGCCGAAAAGCTTATCTCCTATTGCGAGGAAAAGGGCATAAAGGTCTATTCTTTCGACGATGAAACCTACCCCGACCGATTAAGAGAGATTTATAACCCACCGTCGGTTTTGTTTGTTCTGGGCGATATTTCAGGGCTTGACGATACCGTTGTCATTTCGTGCGTCGGCACCAAAACCCCAAGCGACTACTGCGCTGACGTAACCTATAAAATCTGTCACGACCTTGCAAAAGCAGGCGTTACCGTTGCCAGCGGATTCACAGTTGGGCTTGACAGTATAGCACACAAAGCTGCCATCAAGGCAGGAGGGAAGACCATCGCAGTTCTTCCCTGCGGAGTGTTGCACGACTACCCCAAGGAAAACTCTAAAGCCAAACAGATAATTGCCAAAAACGGCGCCGTAATCAGCGAATATTTCCCCGGCGAAAGAGTTTCAACCGTTTATTTCCGTGCCCGCAACCGAATTCTTTCGGGCATAGGTCTTGGCACGCTTGTCACACAGGCAGGCATAAACAGCGGCGCATTAAGCACCGCAGCCTTCGCCCTTTCCCAGGGCAGAGACATCTTCTGCATACCCCCTCATGAACTTTTTAACGAGGCTTATGCAGGAGTTAACAACCTTATCAGAGACGGAGCAATCTCTGTTTTTGAAGCAAAAGATATTTTAAATGAATATTACAGTATATACGCACATAAGCTGAATCCCGAGGCGGATGCTTTTAAGCGCAGACTGGCATCGGGCCTGTTCTCAAATGACGAGAACCGTGACCCCAAGCTGCAAACCCCCAAAAAGCCTGCCGCTAAACCTCAGCCCAAGGTTAAAGAAGAACCCAAACAGCCCCAAAAGAATGCAGCTCCCGAAGATCTTGACGGCACAGCCCTTAAGATTTGGGAGTACTTGGCCGATAACGGCGCTGTTTTGGCAGACGAGCTTTCCGATGCTCTTGAAATTGAGATCACAGAGCTTGAAATGCTTTTAACCGACCTCGAGCTTGACGGTCACGTCCGTTCGCTTCCGGGAAACAGATTTTCTATATAAACACTTGTGAGGAATGAGTAAATGTCAGATTTAATCATTGTGGAGTCTCCCACAAAGATCCATACAATTAAAAGAACCTTAGGCAGCGACTATAACGTTGTTGCCTGTGTCGGTCATATCCGTGACCTTCCCAAATCAAAGCTCGGTGTCGATATTGAAAACGGCTTCGAGCCGACTTATGTCGACATCAAAGGCAAGGAAACCGTAATTAAGGACATTAAAAAGCTTGCCAAAAAAGCCGACCACGTTTACTTTGCGACCGACCCTGACCGCGAGGGCGAAGCTATTTCGTGGCATTTGGCAAACATGCTTGGCTTCGACATTAACGACAAAAACCGAGTTACCTTTAACGAAATCACCAAAACAGGCGTTATGGCAGGCATAGCCTCGCCCAGAACGATTGACATGAACATCGTAAACGCCCAGCAGACACGCCGCATACTCGACCGTATCGTGGGCTACAAGCTCTCTCCCTTCCTTTGGAAGAAGGTTAGACGCGGTCTTTCCGCCGGCCGTGTTCAGTCTGCCGCTGTCAGAATGATAGTCGACAGGGAAGAGGAGATCAAAAGCTTTGTCCCTGTCGAATACTGGTCTGTAATGGCTAAGTTTTTGGCTCAGGGATCAAAAAAGGCTTTCTCTGCAAAGCTTTCAGCGGTCGATGGCAAAACCGCCGAGCTTAAAACCAAAGAAGAAACCGACGCTGTTTTGACCCGTCTCGAGGGGGCAGAGTTCAAGGTGTCAATGGTTCGCAAGGGCAAGCGCACAAAAACACCTGCCGCACCTTTTTCAACCTCAACCCTCTTGCAGGATGCTTCATCCCGTCTTGGCTTCCAGTCCCGCCGCACAATGAGCGTTGCACAGGAGCTTTACGAAGGTATCGACGTCGAAGGGTTGGGTGCTGTCGGTCTTATCACCTACATGCGTACTGACTCGTTAAGAATTTCCGATGAAGCAAGAGCCGCCGCATCACAGTTCATCCTGGCTAACTACGGCGCCGATTATCTGCCCGAAAAACCCAAGGTATATAAATCTAAAGACAACATTCAGGACGCTCACGAAGCTATCCGTCCCACCATGCCCGACCTTACCCCCGAGAAGGCAAAAAGCTCGCTCACATCCGACCAGTACAAGCTTTACAAGCTCATCTGGTCACGCTTTATCGCTTCTCAGATGGCAGACTGCATTTTAAACACCACTAACGCACATATCGAAGCTAACGGCTGTGTCTTCAAGGCAAGCGGCTTCAGCGTGAAGTTCGACGGTTTTACCGCCCTTTATGAAGAACCCAAGGACGACAATGAAGAAAACAACGCCCTGCCCGAGCTTTCTAAGGGCGATGAGTTGAAGCTCAAGAGTCTTGACGGGCTTCAGCACTTCACTCAGCCCCCCGCACGCTATAATGAAGCTTCGCTGATCAAAGCCTTCAAAGAATACGGCATCGCCCGTCCTTCCACCTATGCTACAACCATAACGACTATTTTACAGCGTGCTTACGTCGAGCGTGAGGGCAGACAGTTCAAGCCCACCACTCTTGGCGAGGTTACAACAGACCTTATGAAAAACCATTTCGAGGATATCGTTGACCTTAAGTTCACCGCCGAAATGGAAACCAACCTCGATAAGATAGAGGTCGGCTCTCTTGACTGGCACAAAATGTTAGATAAATTCTACTCCCGCTTCGACCAATCCTTAAAGACCGCCGAGGTCAACCTTGAAGGTAAGCGTGTCAAAATTCCCGATGAAGCCACCGACCAAATCTGCGAGCTTTGCGGCAAGCCCATGGTAATCAAGCTTGGCAAATTCGGCAAGTTCCTTGCCTGCTCAGGCTTCCCCGAGTGTACAAATACACGCCGCCTTGTAACCGAAACCCCCGGCAAGTGCCCCTTCTGCGGCAAAAAGGTGTTGCAGAAGAAGACACAAAAGGGCAAAAAATACTTTGGTTGCGAAGATAACCCCAACTGCAAATTCATGACATGGGATACCCCCACACAGGAGACCTGCCCCAACTGCTCATCAAGCCTGTTCAGAAAAGGCGGAGCCAAGGGCAAGCTTGTTTGTCACAAGCAGGGTTGCGGTTACGAAAAAGATTTAGCTTAGAGGAAACTTAAAAATGACCGTTAAAGTAATTGGTGCAGGTCTTGCCGGCTGTGAAGCAGCTTGGCAGCTTGCAAACGCAGGAATTAACGTTGAGCTTTATGAAATGAAGCCCAAAAAGTTCACCCCTGCACATAAATATAGCGGCCTTGCCGAGCTTGTCTGTTCAAACTCCTTAAAGGCCGAGCGTGTCGAATCTGCCGCAGGCCTTTTGAAAGAGGAAATGCGTCGCTTAGGCTCGCTCACAATGCTCGCGGCCGAGGTTTCAAGGGTCTCGGCAGGCGGCGCACTTGCCGTCAACCGTGAGCAGTTTTCCGACTTTATAACCGAAAAAATCAACGCTCACCCCAACATCAAATTGATTTCCGAGGAAGTCAGCGAAATCCCCGACGGTTACGTTATCATCGCAACAGGCCCCCTAACCAGCGATGCCCTTTCAAAAAGCATCGCAAAGTTGATTGGCGAGGATTATCTCTACTTCCACGATGCCGCAGCACCCATTGTCACGGCTGAAAGCTTAGACAAATCCTTGGTATTCGAGGCTTCACGTTACGGCAGAGGGGAACCCGACTACCTCAACTGCCCAATGAATAAGGAAGAATACCTTTCGTTTTATAACGAGCTTTTGAATGCCGAATCTGCCCCCTTGCACGACTTCGAGCACGAGGGTCACAAAGATTTCAAGGTCTATGAAGGCTGCATGCCTATCGAGGTTTTGGCAAAAAGGGGCGAGGATACAATGCGCTTCGGCCCTCTTAAACCCGTGGGACTAACCGACCCCAGAACAGGCAACCGCCCTTATGCCGTTGTTCAACTAAGAAAAGAAAATCACGACGGCACGCTTTATAACCTTGTCGGCTTCCAGACAAACCTTAAATTCGGCGAGCAAAAGCGTGTGTTCTCGCTTATAACAGGCCTTGCAAATGCCGAGTTCGTGCGCTACGGTGTCATGCACCGCAATACATATTTAAACTCGCCAAAGGTGTTAGACAAGCACTTTTGCTTCAAGCCCGACACCCGAATCTACTTCGCAGGACAGATGACAGGCGTCGAAGGCTACATCGAATCCGCCGCAAGCGGCATTTATGCAGGCATGTCTTTGGCAAGAAGACTTCTTGGTAAAAGCGAAATAACCCTGCCTGTCGATACAATGCTCGGTGCTCTTGCCAACTATGTCGAGGTTGGGTCCGAACACAACTTCCAGCCAATGGGCTCTAACATGGGCATCTTACCCGAGCTTCCCGAAAGAATTAAAAACAAGCAAGAAAAGTACGCCGTTCTTGCTGGCCGCGCACTCAAATCGCTTGGTGAAGCGCTTAAGGATATGTAACCTTAGAAAGGAAATAATATGAGAATTATAGTTGACGGTTTTGGCGGAGACAACGCCCCATTAGAGGTTTTAAAGGGCGCTGTTCTGGCTGTTAAAAATTTAGGTGTCGAAATCACCGTTGTCGGTGATACCGAAAAAATCAACACCTGCGCTAAAGAAAATAATATCGATATTTCACTGCTTAAAATCCACCATGCCGACACTGTAATGGACGTTTGCTGTGACCCTGCACTCATCTTGAAGGAGTACTCCAACTCCTCAATGGCAGTCGGCTTAAAGCTTTTAAAAGACGGCGAGGGCGATGCTTTTGTTTCCGCAGGTTCAACAGGTGCCTTGGTAATGGGTGCAACGTTCATTGTCAAGCGCTTAAAGGGCATAAAGCGTGCCGCACTTGCAACCGTTGTTCCCACAATCAATAAACCCGTTATGCTTTTAGACGTCGGTGCAAATTCCGAATGCCGTCCCGATATGCTCTTGCAGTTCGGCATCATGGGCTCGGCCTATATGAAGCTGCTTATGGAGGTTGAAAACCCTCGTGTTGCACTTGCAAACATCGGTGCCGAAAGAACCAAGGGCAGGGAAGTCGATATCGAAGCATATAACCTGCTTGAAAAAGCACCCATCAACTTCATCGGCAACATCGAAGCAAGAGAAGTGCCTCTCGGCGGCACAGACGTTGTCGTGTCCGACGGTTTTACAGGCAATATCCTACTTAAAACCTATGAAGGCATGGGCAAGTTCATGGGCATCAGCATGAAGGAGATGCTCACAGGCGGCATTCTTTCAACGATCGGCGCATTGTTCCTCTTAAAAAAGGTAAATGCTTTTAAGAAGAAGATGGACTATAAAGAATACGGCGGCGCACCGCTTTTGGGTACTGCTAAGCCGGTAATCAAGGCTCATGGCTCGTGCGATGACAGAGCCTTCTATAACGCAATCAGACAGGCAAAAATTTTCCATGAAACCAATGTAATAGGTGAGTTTTCCGAGGCTTTGGCAACTCTTAAAGCTCAACCCGATTCCAAGGAGTAAACTGTGGATAGATTATCTTCTTTCGAAAAAATCATAGGCTACGAGTTCAAAAACAAATCCCTTTTGTTCGAGGCGTTGTCTCACTCGTCCTTTGCTAACGAATCTAAAGAAAAACTTAATTCTAACGAACGCTTAGAGTTCTTGGGCGACTCTGTTCTGTCAATCGTCGTTTCCGACTACCTCTTTGCAAACTATAAAGACCTGCCCGAGGGTGAGCTTACCAAAACAAGGGCAACCTTAGTCTGTGAAAAAACACTCCACAGATTTGCAAAAACCATTGACTTGGGTTCCTACATCATGCTCGGCAAGGGTGAGATAGCAACAGGCGGCAACGAGCGTCCCTCCATCGTCGCCGACGCATTCGAAGCTGTTATTGCCGCAATCTACCTCGACGGCGGACTTGACGCCGCCAGAGCGCACATTTTAAAATTCCTTCCCAAAGACGTTAAGGGCGCAGTAGCCAAAGCTTACGACGACTATAAAACCATTTTGCAGGAAATCATTCAGAAAAACCCCGAAGAAAAGGTAGAATACGTCCTTGTCAGCGAGTCCGGCCCCGACCACAACAAGTCCTTCACCGTTCAGGTAAGGCTTAATTCAAACGTTATCGGCGAGGGGACTGCCAGAAGCAAAAAGCAGGCAGAACAGCTTGCCGCTAAAGAAGCACTTAAGCTTATGGGCTGCTTAAAAGATGAGTAAGCACGCTAACATTTCAATTTTTGTGCCGCATATCGGCTGCCCCAATATGTGTAGCTTCTGCAATCAGCACGCAATCACAGGGTCTCAAAGTGTTCCTCAC
>JAZSPX010000215.1:0-2969 GCA_045537675.1 Candidatus Faeciplasma sp.
ATGGAGGAAAGAGTATGAAAGTCTTGCTTTTAAACGGAAGCCCCAAGGCAAACGGCAACACCGCAATTGCCTTGAAAGAGATGGAAAAGGTCTTTTTGGCAGAGGGGATTGAAACCGAAATCGTTCACGTCGGCAACAAAGATATTCGCGGTTGTGTTGCGTGCGTTAAGTGCTATGAAACAGGCAAGTGCGCAATTGACGACATTGTAAATGAGATTGCCCCCAAGCTGGAAGAATGTGACGGCATGGTCGTGGGCAGCCCTGTTTATTATGCAAGCGCAAACGCAACCCTTGTGGCACTTTTGCAAAGACTTTTCTATTCGACCCATTTTGACAAGAGAATGAAGGTCGGCGCAAGCGTAGCAATCGCCAGACGAGGCGGCTGCTCGGCAACCTTTGACGAGCTTAACAAATTCTTCACCATTTCGGGCATGCCTGTGGCCTCGAGCCAATATTGGAATATTGCTCACGGTGCCGCACCCGGACAGGTTAACGAGGACGCAGAGGGCTTGCAGACAATGCGTGTTTTGGCAAAGAACATGACATTTTTAATGAAGAGTATTGCCCTTGGCAAAGAGCAGTTTGGCCTGCCCGAAAGGGAAGCAAAGCTGTTCACCAATTTTATCAGATAAAAATAACGGTACGGAGTTTTATCCGTACCGTTTTAATTCTTTACTTATGATACTTCGAGCCTGCATTTATTGCAAATGCGCGGTAAATTTGCTCTAAGGTTACAACACGTGCAAGCTGGTGGGGCAAGGTCATTTTAGAAATTGAGAGCTTAAGGTTTGCTTTTTTCTTGATCTCGTCGCAAAGGCCGAACGAACTGCCGATGAAGAAGTTTACCGTGCTGTCCCCCGAAACCGAGGCAGAAGCAATCTTTCTTGCCAGCTCCTCGCTCGAAAGCTGGGTGCCTTCAATACACATGGCAACGTTATATGCGCCTTTTGTTTCGGCAAAGGGCATCATCATTCTGCCCTCAGCCTCTAACGCCTGAGAGATTTCTTTTTCACTTGGGCTGTCCGAAAGGCGTGCTTCGTTAAGCTCAACAATTTTAAGCTTTGAATATGCCCCCATGCGCTTTGAATATTCCGAAATGGCGTCTCGCCAGTAACTCTCTTTAAGCTTGCCCACACAAACAATGTTAACAGCTATCATTTAAAACTCCACCGCCAATCCTTTGGTTTCAACGGGCGCAATATGTAAAGCATAGTCGCGGTTACGCACAAAATCGTCGCCCAGCTCGCGCATTAGGGTGTTTTCGGCAACAATGGGTGTGTTGTTTTCACGGCTTAAGTGCCCTAAAATTATTTTTGTTGTGCCCGATTCGATTAATCTTCTTACTTCTTTAGAGGATTCGATGTTCGACAAATGCCCCCTCGGGGACAAAATTCTTTGCTTTATAACGTAGGGGTATGGCCCTGTTTTTAACATATGCTCGTCATAGTTCGATTCGAGCAATACAAGGTCGCTGCCCAAAAGGTGGCTGTCAATCTCCTCGGTGATGTGGCCAAGGTCGGTGCAAAGGCAAAGCGTTTTGCCGTCGGGCGTTCTAATTCTAAAGCCCACACTGCCCACAGCATCATGAGGAGTTTTAAATGCCTTAACCGCAAACCCAAAGCCGGTAATCTCTTTTTCAGAGATGGCAATAAGGCGGCATCTGGGGTCAACACAGTCGTGCTCGATTAAATATTCAAGCGTTTTCTCGCTTGAAATTACAGGCACAGGTCGAGCTTTTGTGAAAATTTTAAGCCCTGCAATGTGGTCGGCGTGGTCGTGCGTTATAAAAATTGCCTTAACCGCACAGGGCGAAATATCGTTTTGGCAAAGCGCCTGAGTAATCTTTTTGCAGCTCACGCCTGCATCTATCAATATGCCTGCATCGGGTGTGCCGACAAAGTGTGAATTTCCCGAGCTTGAGGAAAACAGCGGGTATATTGTTGCCATGTGCGGCACCTCCTCTTTTTTAAAATAGGGCAAAATAATGCGCCTTGCGCTGTAAACGCAAAGCGCAGATAAATGTTAAGCTTAAACAGCCATTCTCACAGGCTCGTAATCGGTAACACGCTTAATGTCGGCGCCCAAACCTCTCAGCTTGTCGTCGATATTTTCATATCCACGTTCAATATGGAAGATGTTTTCGATAACGGTTGTGCCCGAAGCCATCATGCCTGCAATGACAAGTGCGGCACCTGCTCTAAGGTCAGAGGCTCTTACGGTTGCGCCTGTTAAGCCGTTAACGCCCTGAATAACAGCGGTCGTGCCGTCAACAGTAATGTCGGCACCCATTCGTCTTAACTCACTTACATATCTGAATCTGTTGTCGAAAATGTCGTCGGTGACGATGCTTGCACCGTCTGCAACAGTCAAAAGGGTCGAGAACTGGGGCTGCATATCAGTCGGGAAGCCGGGGTGGGGGAGGGTTTTAAGGGTGGTCTTCATAAGCGGCCCCTCAACAAAAACGTGAACGCTTTCGTCATACTCTTCAACCGTAACGCCAACCTTTCTAAGCTTGGCAGTAATTGATTCCAGATGCTTGGGGATAACGTTTTTAACCCAAACGTCACCCTTTGTGGCGGCAGCGGCAACCATGTAAGTACCAGCTTCAATCTGGTCGGGAATTATAGCATAGGTTACGCCCTTCAAGCGCTTAACGCCACGGATCTTGATAACGTCGGTTCCTGCACCCATAATGTCAGCACCCATAGAATTCAGGAAGTTTGCAAGGTCAACTATATGGGGCTCTTTAGCAGCGTTTTCAATAATTGTTAAACCGTCTGCCTTAACTGCGGCAAAAATTGCGTTAATTGTGCCGCCAACGGTGTTAAAATCAAAATAAATCTGGTTGCCCAAAAGGCTGTCTGCCCGAAGGCTTACAACGCCGCCGTCGATTGAATGGCTGGCGCCCAAAGCGTTAAATGCTTTAAGGTGCTGGTCAATAGGTCTGTCGCCCAAATCGCAGCCGCCGG
>JAZSPX010000082.1:0-1917 GCA_045537675.1 Candidatus Faeciplasma sp.
CTTAAAATTTCACAAAAGCTTAATGTTCCCATTGTTACATATATCTGCGACGAGTATTATTTCGTCAACACTCCAAGCTCATCGCTTGAAAAATTCAGATTAATGCTTTTGAAAGATAGAATTGAAAAGCTTGTTAAAAAAAGCAGTCACTTAGCCGTAATATGCGACGAGTTAAACGAGGAATACTCAAGTAAATTCGGCACCCCTGCCACAACGCTTTTTACAGGGGCAAGCTATGAAGTTGCCGATGAGCCGTGTGTTGTACCCACACCAAGCGAAATCTCATATTTCGGTAACATTCGCTGTAACCGTTATGTCTCGCTCGCTGAAATTGGCAAAGAGCTTGACTTAATTAACAAAGAATTTAACAAAGACTATCGGCTTAATGTCTATACCTCTGAAAAAGATGAAGAGATTTTAAGCATTTTTGAGGGGATAGAATCGGTTAAGCTTTGCGGCTTTGTAACCGGTGAGGCTTTTGAAAAAGCCTTCAAACAGTCACACCTGCTTTTGCATACCGAAGCGTTTGACGAAAAGAGCATTGATTTCGTCAAGCACTCGGTCTCAACCAAAATTGCCGATAGCTTGGCAAGCGGTGTTCCGCTTTTGGCATATGGGCCCGAGGGTGTATCTTCGATGAAGCATTTAATAAGGCACGAGTGTGCGCTAACGGCTACCTCGAAAGAAGATTTAAAGCAAATGCTTTTAACGGCATTTAACGATGAGGAAGCGAAAAGCACCGCCGTTAAAAACGCTTTAAAAACAGCGGCAGAATATCACGACAGCAGGGCAACAAGCCTTGCGCTGAAAGAGATTATTGAAGCGATAAGTAAGTGAAAGAAGATTTTTTATGAAGATTTTGCAGGTCAACAACGTATATGCCAACCGAAGCACCGGCAGGCTTACCAAAGAAATTCATGACGGGTTAACGCTTGCCGGTCACGAATCGCTGGTGGCATATGGCAGAGGCGAGAGCTTTTTTGAAAACAAAATAACAAGGCTCTGCCCCGATTGGTATGGCAAACTTAACAGCCTGCTTTCACGCATAACGGGCTTGGCTTACGGCGGATGTTATCTGTCAACGCTTAGGCTTATTAATCTTATTAAAAAAGAAAGACCCGACGTTGTCCATCTTCAGTGCATCAACGGCAATTTTGTCAACGTTTACAGGCTTGTTGACTGGCTGAAGAAAAACAAAGTTAAAACCGTTGTTTCGCTTCACGCCGAGTTTATGTATACCGCAAACTGCGGCCATGCCTTCGGGTGTGAACAGTGGAAACACGGCTGCAAAAAGTGCCCCGACAAGAAAAAAGCAACAAAAAGCTGGTTTTTCGATAATACCGCGAAATCGTGGAAGATGATGAAAAAAGCTTTTGAGGGGTTCGAGAGTGATTGCATCATCTGCCCCGTATCTTTGTGGACAGAGGAAAGAGCGAGACAGTCGGACATTTTAAAGAACTTTAAGTTCAAAACCGTTATGAATGGTGTGAATACAGGTGTTTTTTGTTTTGATGAGAGTGAAAGTCCTGCCGAGAACACGGTTTTAAGCGTTACTGCCTGCTTCAGCAATGAAAAAGCTCACCCCAAGGGCGGCTGGTATCTGGCAGAGCTTGCAAGGCGCATGCCGAGCGTTGCTTTTTTGGTGGCAGGCAAGACAGAAAACAAAGAAGGCCTGCCCGAAAACTTGGTTTTGCTTGGTGAAATATCTGACCAAAGCGAGCTTGCAAAGCTTTACCGCAAGGCAAAAGTTTCGGTTTTAACAAGCAAGCGGGAAACTTTTTCAATGCCGTGTGCCGAAAGCCTTTGCTGCGGCACCCCTGTCGTCGGCTTTAAGGCAGGCGCACCCGAGCAGATATCCTTGCCTGATTACAGTGATTTTGCCGAATTTGGTGACCTAAGTCAGCTTGAAGAGCTTAT
>JAZSPX010000184.1:0-6556 GCA_045537675.1 Candidatus Faeciplasma sp.
TCAGCAGGAGCGTCAACAGCAGGGGTTTCTTCTACTGCGGGAGTGTCTTCTACTGCAGGAGTATCTTCAACGGGAGCTTCTTCAGCAGGAGCGTCAGCGGTTTCGCCGTTGTATTCAAGGAAGGTGATGGTAACGGTTACAGAGGTAAGAGCATCCCAGTAAGCCATGAGGGAAGCACCGTCGGTAGCAGTTACGTCGCCAAAGTTGTAGGAACCGGGAACGTGAGAGTTGTCAGCGAGTCCTCCCCAATCGGGAACGTAGCTCTTGAGGTTGCCTTCGTATACGCCTGCGAGAGGAGCAACGTAGGTGTCGTAACCTTCAGCTTCGAAAACGATGTCGGAGATTTCGTACTTGATAACGGATTCGTCGCCAGCTTCGGTGTGGGAGAGGTCAAGGATCTGGATACCGTACTGGAAAGCAGTAGAATCGAGAGCTGCCCAAGCATCACCGGAGAATACGAAAGTCTTGGTTTCGCCAAGATTGAGGGTGTGCATAGAACCGTCAGCCAATTTGAGTTCGGTCCAGTCAGACCAGTCAACAGTATTCTGAGCCCAGATCTGAGGCTGAAGCTGAATAGAATCGAGGTTAATAGCGAATGCGGAAATGCACATTGCGCTCATTGCCATAACGATTGCTACGAGAATAGCTAATTTTTTCATTGTGTTTTTTCCTCCTAAAAGCTTTTAGTGGTTAATTTAACCATAAACATTATACATCGGCGTATACAATTTGTCAATATGTTGAAGAATGATTATGAAAGCATAAAGCCTCGGGCGATTATACCCAAGGCTTTTAGTTACGGTTATTTACTTAAGAGGCAAGGAAATCACGTCCCAATATGCAGACTTGAATTTGTTTTCACGGTCGATGAGGAAGGGATAGTTATCTCTTTCGGAGCTGTTGAGCCACGAGTTGCCGTCGTTGATTCCCCAGAACATAACGGTGTCGATGAAGCCCATTTCGGAGTATTCCATCAACAAAGCGAACAAATCGGAATAGGTCTGGTTGAACTTTTCGATAAATTCCTTGTCGTTGGGGTCGCCGTCCCAGCCGTTGCAGTTCATATCAAGCTCGGTAACCTCTAAAACAAAATCGGGGTTGATTTCACGAAGCTTTGCAAGCTTTTCGAGGTTGCTTCTTAAGGTGTCGATGTTGGTATCGTAGCCGATGTGCATCTGAAGGCCTACACCGTCGATCGGAATTCCGTCCTCGAGCATCTTCTTAACAGCAAGGTACATGCTGATGGTCTTCTGCTCGCTCCATTCCATGTTATAGTCGTTGATGATAAGTCTTGCGTCGGGGTCGGCAGCACGGGCAGAAATGAAGGCCTGCTCGATGTAGTCGTACTTATCGCCGTCTCCGTCATAGTCCCCTACTATTTTAAGCCAGTCAGAGAAGCGCAATCCGCCGCCGTCGTTAATAACTTCGTTAACAACGTCCCACGTGTCAATTTTGCCCTTGTAATGGGTAACAATGGTGGTAACGTGTTCGTCAATTCGCTTCATAAGCTGTTCGGCAGTTGCAGGCTCGCCGCTGTTGCCAGAAGCATAGAAGAACCAGTCGGGGCACTGAGAATGCCAGATGAGGGTATGGCCGCGAACGAGTGCGCCCTGTGACTCGGCAAATTCGACAAGCTTGTCGGTATCGCCAAAGTTATATCTGTCCTCAGAGGGGTGCATAGCGTCGGGCTTAGTGGAATTTTCATAAACGAAAGCGTTGAACTGCTTGGTGATGAGCTTATATTCATTGCTGTTCGGGTCGCTGAAGGTCCAGGGGTTGATGCATGCGCCTACTTTAAAGTAATCGGCATATGCGTCGCAAAGAGAGGGTGCGTTGTCATCATAGACATATTCTGCAAGCTGCATGGACTTAAGTTCGCCCTTGGTGTACTGGTAATTCTCTGTCAGAATAGGTTCGGCAGGAGAACATGCAGTAAGCAAAAGTACCATGACAGACAAAAGTGCAAAGACTTTTAATGTGTGTTTTTTCATTGGTTTTTCTCCGTTCCAAGTTGGTTAAGTGGTTGTTTGCTTATGTATGTTATCACTCGATTGCGAGTGAGATAACCTGCCAATAGGTTTCCTTAAGTCGGTTGCTGCTGCCGATTAAGAAGGGGTGGTTGATTCTGCCGTCTGAGTTGAGCCATGTGTGGTCATCGTTGATGCCCCAGAAGGTAACGGAATCGAGAATGCCCATTTCGGCATATTCCATGAAGAGCTTGAAAGCGTCTACGTAGGTCTTGTTGTACTGAGCCATGAAGCTTTCGGTGAGCTGAACAGTCTTTGAATTGTCGCCCCACTTGAAGCAGCTCATGTCCATTTCGGTTACTTCAATTTTAAAGTCGGGGTTATATTCACGAAGGCCTGCAAGGATCTCAAGATTCTTGCGCAGGGTTTCAATGTTGGTGTCGTAACCGATGTGCATCTGCAAACCTACACCGTCTACCTTGATGCCATCCTCGAGCATAGATTTAACAATGTCGAATACGCCCTGAGTTTTTGCAAAGCTCCATTCAAGGTTATAGTCGTTGATGATGAGTCTTGCATCGGGGTCGGCTGCAGCTGCGGCCTTGAATGCGGCTTCGATGTAGTCATACTGGTCACCGTCACCGTCATAGTCGCCGACTAACTGAAGCCATCTTGAATTACGCAGGGTTCCGTCGTCGTTGAAAACTTCGTTTACAACGTCCCAAACGTCGATCTTGCCCTTGTAATGCTTAACGATCGTGGTAACGTGCTCGTCAATTCTCTTCAAAACCTGTTCGGCAGAGGCAGCCTCGCCGCTTGTGCCCTTTTTAAAGAAGAACCAGTCGGGAACCTGAGCGTGCCACAAAAGTGTGTGGCCGCGAAGACGGACACCGTATTCCTCGCCGAAGTCGGCAAATCTGTCAACGGTAGCAAAGTTATATCTGTCCTCTTCAGGGTGCATAGCGTCGGGCTTACCCTCGTTTTCCAAAACGAAGGTGTTGAACTGCTTCATCATGGATGTAAAGTTTTCACCCTTGCCGGTTAAGTCGCCCGAGTTGATGCAACCGCCGACATAGAAGTAGTCGGCAAATGCCTCGTAGAGAGAGGGGGCGGCGGGCATGAAGGAGAAAATTGCTTTTTGCATTTCTTCAAGCTCGTCGGAGGTGTAGTTGTAGTCGGTGCCGTAAAGCTCGACAGCTTTACTGATGCCGTTGTTGTCGGGAGCTTCTGCTTCCTGTGCGCAGGCTGTGAATGACAGCGCAAGCATTACGAAAGCAATTGCGAATGAGAGTAATCTTAAATGTCTTTTCATAAGTGTAAATCCTCTTTTAAAAAATGCTGGTTATTCAAGGGCAAGCGAGATAACTTCCCAATAGGTGCTCTTGATTTCGTTGCCGCGGGCAATTAAGAAGGGATGGTTGGTTCTGCCGTTGGAGTTGAGCCAAGAGTTGCCGTCGTTAATTCCCCAGAATACAACCGTGTCGATAAGGCCTCTGTCCGAAAATTCCATAAAGAGCTTGAAAGCATCGACATAGGTTTTGTTGTACTTCTTCATGAAGCTGTCGGTGAGGTCGACAGTTTTGGAGTTATCGCTCCATACGAAGCAGGACATATCCATTTCGGTAATTTCGATTGTGAAATCGGGGTTGTACTTTTTAAGGCCTGCAAGAGTTTCTAAATTGCGGCGAAGCTGGTTGATATCGGTGTCATAGGCAATATGCATCTGCAATCCTACGCCGTCTACCTTAATGCCGTCTTCGAGCATTGACTTGACAAGGTTGTAAACACCCTTTGTCTTGGCAGCGCTCCACTCTAAGTTATAGTCATTTATGATAAGGCGTGCGTTCGGGTCGGCCTTTGCAGCAGATTTGAATGCCTGTTCGATATAGTCATACTTGTCTCCGTCGCCGTCATAGTCGCCGACTATCTTAAGCCAATCAGAATCACGCAAGGTGCCGTCGTCGTTAAACACTTCGTTCACAACGTCCCAAACGTCGATTTTTCCCTTGTAGCGGGAGACGATCGTGGTAACGTGTTCGTCAATTCTTTCCATCAGCTGCTTGGCGGTTGCGGCTGTGCCCGATGTGCCCGACTTATAGAAGAACCAGTTGGGGCACTGAGAATGCCAGATGAGGGTGTGGCCGCGAAGTCTTACACCGTATTTCTCGCCGAAATCGACAAACTTATCGACACCGGAGAAGTTGTATCTGTCCTCGCTCGGGTGCATAGCGTCGGGCTTGGATTCATTTTCTAAGGTGAAGGTATTATACTGCTTCATCATGGCTTTGAAGTCGTTGCTGCCGGTGTCGTTCAGATACCATGTGCTGATGCAGGAACCGATATTGAAGTAGTCACTGAATGCTTCATATAAAGAAGGTGCGTTTGTAGCATAGGAATACTTGGCCTTCTTCATTGTGCTGAGCTCGGACTTCTTATATTCGTAATCGGTGCCGTACTGTCTTGAAGCTAAGGTTTCAACCGATGAGTCGTGACCGTTTTTGTCATCATATTCCACATCGGGGGTAAGGCTGCCGCAGGTGACGGTTACGGTATATTCGAAATCGACCTTGCCGACAGAGGAACTGAAAGCATAGGGGTTAAGAATGATAGCATAGACATCATCGGGCACGTCAATCCAAAGAGTTACGGTTTTCGATTCGAAGGTTGCAACGGTTTCTGCTCCTCCGTCCCCTCTTGAATTAAAGTGAAGTTCGCAATGAGGGGTAACGCCGTTCCAGCATTTGTCGATGTTGGAGGCGGTAAGCTTGACTTCGATTTCGGTTACGTCGCTGAGCTTGCACACGGATTCGATTGCCGGTGTTATATCGGGGTACTGAGTGCCCCAGCAGGATTCGTAAGGGCCTGTAACGGTACCGTTTTTGCAGGCTGTATCGTAATCGTTATCCTGGAATTCGCAGGAGAAGCTGCCTTTAACGGTATATACGCCGTTTGCGGGCTGGGTAGAGGTTGTCTGCTCGGGCTTGGGAGCTTCTTCTACCTTGGGAGCTTCGTTGGTAAGGTAATTACCGCTGACGAAATATTCGCCGTTTTTGAACTCGACACGGTACCAGCCGTTTGAGGCCTTGCCTGTTACCTTGACCTTTTCACCCTCTTTAAGGCTGCCGATGCGTTCACTGTCGGCATTGGGCTGCTGACGGACATTAACGCTGGATTTAGCATACATATAGGTTTCGTCAGTTATATCCTCGACGGTAATCGGAGGCTCGGTAACAACGGTTGTGGCTTCGGTCGTGGTGGTAGCCTCAGTCGTTGTGGTTACCGTTGTGGTTGTAGCCTCTGTCGTTGTAGTGGCTTCGGTAGTGGTTTGCTCGGTCGTTGTGGTGGCTTCGGTTGTCGTCACCTCGGGCGTGGTAACGGGCTCTTCGGTGGTGGTTACCTGCGATTCGCTTGCATCAGGCTCGGTCACTTCAGGGTCTGTTACAACGGGGGTGTCGTTGGTTGCGTTCTGTGCACAGGCAGACAATGAGAATATCATTACTGAAACGACCAACACGGCCAACAGTTTTTTAAACGTATTTTTCAATATCGTGTCCTCCAATCAAAGTAAATGCTATATATATTTAAGCACAAAAGCCTAACATAAGTCAAGCTAAATTGTGCCGCCGCAAGCATAATAATCCATCAAAAGCTCGACAACGCGGTAATAACTTAAAATTCCGTCCTCTACCCCGTTAAGCTGAAGGGTGGCATCGGTCAGAGCTTCGGATACGGCTTCAACCGTTTCGGTGGGAATGATTTCCTTATCTTTGTTTTCTTCCCAATAGTCAGCTTTAAACGAGGTGACGTCGTTTGACCACACAACGGACGGAACGATTGAGATGACACGGTAATACTCGTCCTCATATTCGGTGCCAACAAGGTTTTTAGCATCGGCATAAAGGTAATATAGTGCGTCTAAATATCCGCTGTACTTAACGGCGTCGTTTTGTGACAGGAAGCACACAACCATTGAAACGAAGTTGGCTTCATCCTCCTGAATGATGCCTTTTAAGTGCGCAAGCTCGTGGCAGATGGTTGAGGGCTTTGCTATATCCTGTGTATCCTGATTGTAGGTAGCTTCCATTGTGAAAGGAATGTAGAGACCTATAACCCCCTCTTGCGACATGAAGAACGAATTGAAAATGGGCTTAGGGGTTGGGTAATAGCCCGAAAGCTGAGAATACATCCGTGCGGTGTTTTTCATTGCTTCAATGCATTCGGGACGGTAATCTTTGTTTAAAACTATGTAGCCTTCGTCATCGCGGGTGAAGTTGTCGTGAAGGTCTGAAACCTTAATGGCAACTGCTTCAAGGGTATCAAGAAGAAGTTCTTCGTTATGTTCGGTTTCTTCAAAATATCGGCTTGAGAAGGTTGAGCACTGATACATTATGAAACAGTTTAAGGTTTCGGTTACAAAGATATAGAGCGCAACCCACAAGACAAAACGCAAGGCAAACATGCCGATTCGTTTGCGCACAGGCTTGTTTTTCCTCTTAACAATAAGCAGAATTATGAGAGCGGGTATGCCGAGCAAAACGATTAATATGCCGGCAATGATAAGCCATTCACCGACTGCAAACGGGAAAAGC
>JAZSPX010000054.1:0-8731 GCA_045537675.1 Candidatus Faeciplasma sp.
CCCCTGTCGTTTCATCGCCGACAATCTCACCGCCACAGGAATTGCAAACATAAGTACGCAAACCATCCGTTTCGCCTTCTTGCCATTCTCTGCCCGCCGCTGTTTGCCAACTGAAATCGTCCGTTCCTTCATCTTGCATTGCTTCATTAAACGAAGTTATTGCTTCAGGTTCAAATTCCGTATCACAATACGGACATTTCATGTTTTGAGAAGCAGAATCAAATTCAATTACGCCTCCGCAACACGGACATTTATATTCTTGTAATACTGCCAGAGTCACTCACTCCTTTCAGTAATATGAAGCAGTGTTAACTCTTATTTCACATCGTCTGCGTTAAATATGTCTCCGCATTCGGGGCAGAACTTGGGAGGATTCTTGGGATCCTCGGGTTCCCAGCCGCACTTGTCGCAACGGTAAAGCAAAGCACCTGCAGGCTTCTTGGCACCGCAGTTTGTGCAGAACTTGCCCTTGTTTGTTGCGCCGCATGCGCAGGTCCAGCCGTTGTCGGGCTTTTTAGCGCCGCATTCGGGGCAGAACTTGCCGTCGGTCACAGCGCCGCAGGCACATTTCCACTCGTTTGCCGAGGGGGCTTTTGCCGCATTTGCCTGCTGTTGTGCAACACCTGCATTATAGAAGCCCTGAGCGGAATTCATGCCGCCTGCGTTCATTGCCATGCCCATGCCGATAAAGCCGTTCATGGCACCGCCCTGGTTGGAAGCAGCTGCTTCCATTGCGTTGGCGGTAGCATCGGTCATTCTGCCTGCCATCATAAATGCATTGCTGCCCAAGGTTGCTGCATCTTCCATCTGGTTGATCTTCTTCATATCCTCTGCTGTGAGGGTAATGGGGTTAAGAGCAATCTTTTCAACGCTTATACCGCGGGATTCGACCCATTCAGCCTTTAAAGCTTCGTTCATTGCCGCCTTAAGCTCGTTAGCCTTGGCAGGAAGCTGTGCGGGGCGAAGCTCCATTTCGGAAAGAGCGCCAAGTGCCGGCTGTAATGCCGAGATGAATTCAGTCTTTAACTGGTCGTCGATCTGTGACCTTTTATATTCGTTGGCAACGTTGCCGCAAACCTTGGTATAGAAGAGCAAAGGGTTAGAAATGGTATAGGAATAGATACCGTTGCACTTTACCTGAACGGTTCTTCTCATGCCGATTTCTTTGTTGACAACGTCGAACATGATGGGGCTGGGGGTGCCGAACTTGTTGTTAAGAATTTCTTTGGTGTTGAAGTAGTAAACTCTCTGGTCCTTGCCGGTATCTCCACCATAGGTAAAACGCTTGCCGATAGCCTTGAAAGTATCAACAATGCTTTGGCCAAGCTTGCCTGCAAAGATGGAAGGCTCGGTAGAGGTGTCGTATGTAAATTCACCGGGCTCTGCACAAACTTCAACGATCTTGCCCTGCTCCACAATAATCATGCACTGACCGTCTGCAACGGCAATGCCCGAACCGTTAGAGATGATGTTATCCTCGCCCTTGGTGTTAGAGGAGCGCGAGCTTGTGCGCTTTGTGCCCTTCTTTACCAAAACGTCGTTGCTTAATGAATCGCAATAAAAGAACTCTTTCCACTGGTCTGCCAAAACTCCGCCCAAGGCGCCTGTACCTGCTTTAATTAATCCCATAATAATTTCTCCTTTACTTGTGTAAATTCTATTTACGGTTTACACCGTTTATTACTTTTGTTTGTTGCTGCTTGGCAGCCGGCTGTTCTTTGCCGAATAAGGGTTTTTGTTCTGTTTAAAAGGCTCGGGGCTCGAGCATTTGCCAGCCCAGCCAATTATCATCATCCAGAATAGAATTCCCAAAAACCAAATTAAAAGTGCAAGCCAGAACCACACGATCGGCAGCCCGAAAATGAAGTGAAGTGCAAGCAATATCCACGCCGGCACTGTCCACCGAACGTTAAACGCCATGTTTAAAAGAAGAGCAACAAAAAAGTCGCCGCTTAATTTTTTGTGTTTCAAGCTATCATTCTCCTTTAAAATCAGACTGCAACACTTTAACACTTTACATTATATCATAGAATTATTAATATTTCCACCCTTTTTAGGCTTAATGCGAGAATTTTTACAAAAAAGCCGACAGGCAAAACCCGTCGGCTTTAAAGTTATTTACTTAGCGTCCCACCACTTAAGCGAGATTTCGGAAATATCGTCTGTATCCTTATCGAACGGAACGATCGTGTAGGTATAGGTGTAATCGTTGCCGTTGGCAGTTATCTTATACTGGTCGATAACGTCGGGGCCGCAGGATGCGCCGCCTGTACCGCGTGAGCCGTAGCTTAAGGTTACATAAGTGCGGTTTAAAGGACGAAGTGCGTATACCCTGCTTTCAAGCCTTAACTGCATGCAGGAGAAGTGGAGTGCCTGTGCTTCCATCTCATCATCGCTGACGAAAAGAAGACCTGTCTGCTTCTCGCCCGAGGTGAGGGCAAAGTATCTTACGCCTGTCTTTGTACCTGTATCCTGAGGCTGAGGATAAGGATAGAAGGAATCGCTTACAGTAGTTTCATAAATGCCGACGTGTGCGCCCTTCTGTCTGTCGTTATAGGTATCCCATACGCCTCTGCCATAGAATGTGATATCCTCGTAATCGTTGGGCATTACAAGGGTTGCGCCATAGCGGTGCATTTCCTCGCTTCCGCTTGCGGTATCGAGCTTGGCGGTAATTGTAATTTCGCCGTTGCCGTAAACGGTATAGGTCATGTACTGGGTGTTACCCTCTGCCGAGAGAGGAAGTGTTGCACTTATAGTTACAAACTTGCCCGAATCATCGGCAGTAACGCTGAATGAAGAAGCGTCCTGAATCTTAACGTTGTCCCATGCAAGTCCTCTGTCGTTGTCAAGGGTAGCACGGGTATATGTAGGCTCGGGGCCTTCAACGATAATCTTTTCGCCGTTATAGGTATAGTTAAGCAAAAGACCGGTGGTTTTGCTGAACACTGCTTCAAAGAGGTCGGAGGAGACGGTTACGGTCTTGTCATCCTCGGCAACAGAAACATTCTGCATCACAGATGTATCTAAAGTAACGTTTTCAACGTCTGCTTCAACCTCAAGCTGGTTAGAGGCAACGATATGGCCTTTTTCTGCCCAAAGGGTATCCTCTTTAAGCTTGACGTAGATGTTAACGAAATATTCGCCGTCTGCTTTAAGGGTTGCGGGCATTGTGAAAGGAACGTCTATGTTAACCTTTTCGCCTGGGGCACAGTTAACGTCGAGCGCACCCGAATCGACTACCTTGCCGTTTTCCAAAAGCTCATAGCTGATGTCATATGCGTTAAGGTCGGTAAAGTTGAATTCGTTATAGAACTGAACGGTTTTGTTTTCGGCGGAAAGCTTATCGGCAGTTGCCCAAACAGACTGGTAAACATATTTAACCTCGTAAGCTTCGGGCTGAATCATTCTGTCGGCACTTATAATACCATTCTGACAGAAGTTGCCCTGGTTGTTCGCATCGCCCCAGCAGCCGCCGTATGCCAGATATTTGCCGTTGCCGTAATAGTCGAACACGCCGTCTTCATATTCAGTCCACAGCGACTGGTCAACAAAGTCCCAAATGAATGCGCCGACTACGTTGTCGTGCTTTCTTATTGCCTCCCAATATTCATAGAGGTTGCCGACGGAGTTGCCCATTGCGTGGGCATATTCACACTGCATGAAGGGCATGTTGTTGCCTGCCTGACCCTTTAAGTTAACGCCGTAAATATCCCAATACATAACGCTTGAAATATCAACGCCGCCCGATTCGCCCAACGATTCATAGTGAACGGGGCGAGTGGGGTCCATCTCTTTAAGCTCGGCAATAAGGTCGTAATAAAGCTGGGTTCTTGAACTGGTTTCGTTACCGATACTCCACATAACAACACAGGTGCGGTTTTTGGCAAGCTCGGTAAACGACTTAACACGGTCGGTAATAGTACCCTTGAAGTATTTTTCGGTTTCTTCTTCGTTAACGCCGTAATGGCTTTCGATGTTACATTCGGCAAGCACCAAAAGACCGTACTTGTCACACATATCATAGAAGTACTTCGAGTCAGGGTAATGAGAGGTACGAACAGCGTTGATGTTAAGGCTCTTCATAATCTTAACGTCCTGCTCGATAAGCTCGTGGCTGACGTACTTACCTGTATCGGGGCTTGTTTCGTGACGGTTTACGCCCTTATAGACAAGGGGCTTGCCGTTCAACATCATAATGTCATACTTATCGGTGTTGGGGGCAATACCCTCGGTCGGGGTGAAGGTTATCTCTCTGAAGCCGAGCTGCTGAGAGATACTGCCGTAATAAACGCCGTTTTTGTCATAAAGGCTTATGATGAGGGTGTAGAGGTAGGGGTCTTCATCGCTCCACAAATGTGGGGCAACAACCTCGCGAGAAATTCTGACGGTTGCAGTTTTGCCCGATTCGATTGCGCCGACAGTTTTCTGCAAGGGGTCGATCGCAAAGACCGAGTTGCCCTGCGCATCTACAAGGCGAACGTCTAAAGAATAGAAGCTCGATTCGACGTCGGCGGTGGTGGAGTTATAGATTTCAGCCTCGATAGAAAGCTCGGCGTCAATAAATGCGTCGTCAAGGTCGGTTTCTACCTTATAGTCGGAAATGTTGACACCGGGAACGGAGTAGACATAAACGTCGCGGCAAATGCCTGCCAAACGCAAGAAGTCCTGATTTTCAAAATAGCTGCCGTCGCACCAGCGGTAGACCTTGACAGCAATAAGGTTATCTTTGCCGTCTTCGTTTAAAAATGCGGTAATATCGAAGGTGGAGGTATCATACGAATCCTCGCTGTATCCGACCTGTTTGCCGTTTACATAAAGGTAATAAGCCGATTCGACACCGTCGAAGGATATGTATACACGTCTGCCCGAGGTTATCCAGTCAGCATCAACATCAAGATAATAGCGATAGAAGCCGACAGGGTTAGTAGCTTCGGGAGCGAGAGGAACAGCGAAAGCGTTTCCGTAGGCGCCGTTAGCCCAAGGATAAACGGTGTTTGTATATATCGGGAAGTCGAAGCCCTGTGTCTGCCACGAAGCAGGCAGAGTTACGTCTTTAAAGCCGCCGTAATAAGCGGTCTGCTGGGTTGCAACTTTACCGTTGCCCTCATATTCAGGGGCTTTAGACATTTTATAGCTTGTTTTATAGAAGTCATCTAAAACGCCAGCTGCCTTGGCGTCTTCCTCGTTTTTATAAACGGCAAGCTGCCATGTGTTGCCCTCGCCCGTTAAAAGCTTATAGTAAGAGGAAGTGTCGAAGGTGTAGTTGATTGCACCGGTATAGGCTTCATCAAGGCCGTTATAGACAACTGTTGTGTTGCTGTGATAGGGCACCTCGTTAACAAAGGCAATGTCTGACTGATGGACCTTGTTGCCGTTCGCGTCCTTCGAGTCGGTCTGACCTGTCCATTCAAGGCCTGTAAAAACCTTTTCGCCCGGTTTAACAAGGGTCAAAAGCTCGCTTACGGGAATTTCCAAGGAGTCGTCCCAAGGGTTACCCTCGTTAAAAGGGTTAATAAGCTCATATTGTTTTTTTGGTGCTGAGTTGTTTTGCGACGGTGTGTTTGCACTGTCACAGGCGGTAAGCAGCAAAACATTTGCAGCCAATACCGCTATAATCAGCAAAGATAATGCTTTTTTAAGCATGGCAAGTGCCTCCCAAGTAGAAAAATATACACTTTAATAATAATACAAAACGGCTAAGCAGTCAATGAAGAATTCAAACTTGTGTTTGATGAATTGTAATTAAAAAGCCCCTCTTTGACAGGAAAGCTGCCAAAGAGGGTGTGATTTAAACTATTAGTTCTTTTTAACCTTGAAGTAGATCTGATAAGGCTCGTAGCCGATTTCGTTAAGCTTTTTGAAGTTGATGCCGGGATCCTGATTCTCGGTGCGGTAGAAGGTGCGGAAGGAGCCCCATTCACGCTCGGTATCTGCAGTAAGCTCATCTTCGGGCTTGTCACCCTCGATATAAAGAATGCGCTCATCTTCGGTGATACCTGCCAAAACGTCGGGTCCGTAACGGAAAGCACCCATTGTTTCATCGTCGGGCAACGGAATGAATTTTACGCCGATGGGGAGCAAAACAACAACTCTGTCGCCGCCCTTCCACTCTCTTTCAAGAGTTACGAACTCGGCGGTGTTTTCAACCTTCATACCCTCACCGTCATTAACGGAAATGGTTGCGGGCTTGGTTATCCAATCGGGAATTCTGAGCTTGAGAGCAAAGTTTACAGGCTCGTCGGAATGAACGGTGATAACATATTTGCGGAAATCGGGCTTGTTTGCATATGCACGGGTGGTTTCGTTAATGGTCTGCAAAGCATTGTTTTCCGAGGAAGTCATCAAGCTTCCGTTCATATGGTCCTGATGAATGGAAACACGAAGATTCTTGCCGCCCATTTCAAACGAAGCCTCTGACCCTGTAAACATGGTTATGTAAAGGTCGCTGTTGTCTACATAATAGATGTGGCGGTTCCATGCGGCGTTTGCCTGCACCATTGTGCCGTGGCAGCAGAAGAAGCTGTCAGTCTCGCCTGCCCAGTCCTTCTTGCTTCCTGCCTTCATGGGCAAGAAGTATGTTAAAAGTCCGCCCCAAGGACTGCCCTTATAGGGTGCGCCGTGGTGGTGAGCCTGTGCCAAAAGACCGTTCTGAACGTTATATTCAATATAGTGCATATATTCGGGGTCCTTTGTCTGACGGAACAAGAATTCTGCCAAGCGGATCATGTTGTAAACTGTGCAGTGCTCCTGGTTCTTGTCGCCAAGGCGTGCCTTAAGCTTTTTCATGGGTGTCCAGATTTCGCCCTGTGTCTGACCGCCGGTTGCAAAGCAGCCTCTGTCGGTAACAGCGCACTTCCAGTAAGCTTCAACAATTCTTAACCACTTTTCATCGCCTGTAACTTCATAAGCTCGGGCACAACCCAAAACCTCGGGAATAGTGGTGTTTGCGTGCATGTTGGTCAAAACGTCCTTACCCTCTAACAAAGGTTCAAACAATCTGCCGCGATAGTATCTTGCCAAAAGCTCGCGGTACTTTTCGTCGCCTGTAATGTCAAGCAGATCTGCCCAAACTTCAAGCATGCCGCCTGTTTCGTTATCTAAAATGTTGTCAAACTGCTGTCTGGAATATTCGCCGCTCCAGCGGTAGAACCAGTCTGCAAGCTTGTCGGCAATGGTCAAGGCCTTTTCAATCTTCATTATCTTGTAAACGTCAACAAGGCCCATGAACAGCTTGTGAATGTTATACTGAGGTGCCCAAACGCCCTTGCCCTTACCTATCCAGTAAAGGTACTTTTCGGGAATGGGGCAAGCCCACTCGCCGCCGTTGTCACGCTGGCAAAGCTCAAGTCCGTCAATAATGACCTGAGTTTTTGCATAAAGCTCGATGTCCTGTGTTTCTTCATAGTTAAATGCTGCAGCCGAAAGCCAGTGGCCCAAAAAATGTCCTCTCAACTGGCAGCTGGGGTCTTCCCATCCGCCGAAGGCTTCACGGTCGTGGCCACGGCCCGAATATCTGCCTGCTTCAAGCTCATAGTTTCTTAAAAGATGTCTTGACTTGAGCTTCATGAGATATTCACGGTTTGTGCGTTCACGGCGAATAAGGTCGCCTTCTCTGAGTCTTACCGACTGTCCGAGTAATTCCTTCATAGTGTTCCTCCTTTAAAAGCTAAAAGTTTTTTACTTTTCACCCTAATTATATATGGATTTCAACGCATATTCATTGCACAATGGCTGAATAATATTGCTTTACATCTAATTAAACAGGCATCACTATTCGGCAGAATGCAGCAAATTGTGCCATAACTATTGACAACGGAATATGATGGTGATATAATGATTTCATAATTTTATAAACTAAACCGTTGAAGCGGAGATAACGGCAATTATGCCTTTACAGAGAGCCCGTTAAGCTGGAAGTCGGGTAAGAAACAGGTTGTCAAATGGACCGCTGAGGGTGCAGTCAAATGTGACTTTTCACAGAGTATTCTGCAACGTTTTGGCATACGTTAACTGTCGGAGATATGTTAGTATCTCGCTAAGATGCATGGAATTTACCATGAACTCAAGGTGGTACCGCGGATAGCTTATTCGTCCTTGACAGATGACATTCTGTCGGGGATTTTTTGTTATTTCTCCGACTTTTACGGGAGGAACAAAAAAATGATACTTGACAAACGATGGCGACGCTTAAAGCCTTTTAATTTAAGTTAACTAAATCATTTAATATATTTTTTGGAGGAATTCGACATGAAATTCAACAACGTTGATTTTGACACCTATTTTAACAACTACCCCGACAAGAACGGCTATTTCGGCAAATACGGCGGCGTTTACATTGACGATAAGCTTAAGGCTGCAATGGCAGAGATTACCGAGGCTTATTATTCCATCTGCCAGTCGAGAAAGTTTATTGCCGAGCTTAGAAGAATTAGAAAAGAGTTTCAGGGCAGACCCACACCCGTTTCTCATTTAGAAAGACTTTCGGACGCTTTGGGCGGCAAGGTTCAGCTTTATGCAAAGCGCGAGGACTTGAACCACTCGGGCGCACACAAGCTTAACCACTGCATGGGCGAAGCTCTCTTGGCAAAATATATGGGCAAGAAGAAGGTTATTGCCGAAACCGGTGCCGGCCAGCACGGCGTTGCACTTGCAACCGCTGCCGCATACTTCGGGCTTGAATGCGACATTTACATGGGCACTGTTGACATTAAGAAGCAGGCACCCAACG
>JAZSPX010000249.1:0-10909 GCA_045537675.1 Candidatus Faeciplasma sp.
TGCCAAACGGCCGGAAGCCTTGATCTTGATACCTCTTGCGCCGAGCTTCATTGCTCTGCCGATTGCGCCCTTCATTGCTCTTCTGAATGCAACTCTGTTCTCGAGGTCGAGAGCGATCTTTTCTGCTACCAAGGTAGCGTCAAGGTCAGGAGACTTAACTTCGAAGATGTTAAGTGCTACTGTCTTGCCGATCTTCTTTTCGATGTCGAGTCTGAGCTTTTCAATAGCTTCACCGCCTCTGCCGATTACGAGACCGGGCTTAGCGCAGTGAATGTGGATTTTAACCTTGTCTGCAAATCTTTCGATTTCAATCTTCGGTACACCTGCAGCGTACAAGTTCTTCTTGATGTAATTACGAATGTTGTAATCCTCAACAAGGGTATCGCCGAAAGTGCTCTTATCTGCAAACCAGCGGGAATCCCAATTCTTGATTACTCCGACACGTAAACCGTGCGGATTTACTTTCTGGCCCATAGTTTACCTCCTCCGACTTATTCCTTTTCCTTAAGAACAACTGTGATGTGAGATGTTCTCTTGAGAATTCTAAATGCTCTGCCCTGAGCTCTGGGCATGATTCTCTTCATAATCGGTCCCGGGCAAACGTAGCACTCTGCAACATAAAGGTTTGTCTTATCCATGTTGAAGTTGTGTTCTGCGTTTGCGGCAGCCGAATTGAGGAGCTTTTCAATATACTCGCAAGCAGCCTTAGGAGTGTGCTTAACATATGCTAAAGCTGTTTCCAAGTCCTTTCCTCTGATAAGGTTCAAAACGATTTCAACCTTACGAGGTGCAATACGTGCAGTCTTGAGTATTGCTCTACTTTCCATTTAAATATCCTCCTTCCGGCTTACTTACCGTTGTTAGATGTCTTGGAACCTGCGTGGCCCTTGAAGGTTCTGGTGGGAGCAAACTCTCCGAGCTTGTGACCAACCATATCCTCTGTGACATATACCGGTACGTGCTTGCGTCCGTCGTGGACGGCAAATGTATGACCAACGAAGTCAGGGAAGATTACAGAAGCACGGCTCCAGGTCTTGATAGCCTTCTTTTCTCCTGCTTCGTTCATAGCGATAACTTTCTTGTAAAGAGATTCCTGTACATAAGGTCCCTTTTTAATACTTCTACCCATTATTCATCTGCCTCCTTTCGACATTACTTAGCGTTGCGACGCTTTACGATAAACTTATCGGAGCGATGATGCTTAGCTCTGGTCTTGTAACCCATTGTAGGCTTACCCCAGGGAGTTACAGGAGAAGGACGGCCAACAGGGGACTTACCTTCACCACCACCGTGAGGGTGATCAACAGGGTTCATTACGGAACCGCGAACAGTGGGTCTCCAACCCATGTGGCGCTTACGTCCGGCCTTACCGATGTGAACGTTTTCGTGGTCGATGTTGCCGACCTGGCCGATGGTTGCCATACAGTTGGAAGGAATATATCTCATTTCGCCGGAAGGAAGTCTTACCAAAACGTAATCTTCTTCACGACCCATGAGCTGTGCCATGTTGCCGGCACTTCTTACAAGCTGAGCGCCCTTACCGGGATAAAGCTCGATGTTGTGAATGAAAGTACCAACAGGGATGTTGATTAAGGGAAGTGCGTTGCCGGGCTTGATGTCGGCTGTTGCACCTGCGCTGATAACGTCGCCGACCTTGAGGCCGTTGGGTGCGATGATGTAGCGCTTTTCACCGTCTTCGTACTGAACAAGAGCGATGTGAGCAGAACGGTTAGGATCGTACTCTAAAGTGAGAACGGTTGCGTTCATGTCAAGCTTATTTCTCTTGAAGTCGATTACACGGTATTTTCTTCTTTCGCCGCCGCCGTGATGACGAACGGTGATTCTGCCATAGCTGTTTCTGCCGGAGGTCTTCTTAAGGGGTTCAAGAAGGCTTCTTTCCGGAGCGACCTTGGACAAAGTGCTGTAGTCGGTAACTGTCATACCTCTACGGCCGTTTGTGGTCGGCTTATAGCTCTTTATAGCCATGTGTGTTTCACTCCTTGTTTTGTTTTAGCGGGAGTTTATTCTCCCATACGTTGACTTCCTGTTTTTTCGGAAGCCTTAATTTCTTGCCGGAATGTGCGGCTCTTTTTGTCCGCAGGCTCTTAATTAGATGAGACCGTCGAAGAATGCGATGGTCTTGGAGCCCTCAGCAAGAGTAACGACAGCCTTCTTCCAGTCGGGAGTAGTGCCTTCGTATTTGCCCATGCGGCGCTTACGGCCTCTTACGTGCATGGTGTTAACCTTAGCTACCTTAACGCCGAAGATTTCTTCAACAGCGTCCTTAACTTCGATCTTGTTAGCAGTCTTAGCAACCTGGAAGGTGTACTTACCGCTTCTCAAGTCTTCCATAGAAGCTTCGGTGATGATGGGCTTGATGATAATATCTTGAGCAGTCTTTACCATTAGCAATAAACCTCCTCAATCTTAGCAACGGCATCGGTAACAACGATGAACTTGTCATAGTTGAGGATGTCGTAAACATTCAGGGTGTTGACTAAAGTAGCCTTAACGCCGGGAATGTTTCTTGCGCTCTTAATAACAGTCTCGTTAACTTCGGGCATTACGATGAGTGCCTTGCCTTCAACGTTAAGTGCCTTGAGCATTTCGCAAACGCTCTTGGTCTTGATAGCTTCGAACTCGATGGAGTTGAGAACTACTACGTTGTTGTCAGCGAGCTTTGCAGAAAGTGCAGACTTCATTGCAAGTCTTCTTACCTTCTTGTTGAGTGAATATCTGTAGTCGCGGGGCTTGGGGCCTAAAGCTACGCCGCCGTGAGTCCACTGGGGAGATCTGGTCGAGCCCTGTCTTGCATGGCCTGTACCCTTCTGTCTCCAGGGCTTCTTACCGCCGCCGGAAACTTCAGTTCTTGTAAGAGTGGACTGTGTGCCCTGTCTCTGATTTGCGAGGTAGTTAACTACCATTGCGTGCATTACGGGAACATTGGGTTCAATTCCCCAAATTGCATCGTTAAGCTCAGTGTCGGCAACTACATTGCCTTTAATATCATAAACGGAAATCTTTGACATTGTGCTTCCTCCTTCCACTAAGCCTTCTTAACGCTGTTTACAACGGTTACAACACCGTGCTTAGGGCCGGGAATAGCGCCCTTAACTGCGATAAGATTATTTTCTGCGTCAACCTTGACAACTGTAAGGTTCTGAATTGTTACCTTTTCAGCACCCAAGTGACCGGGCATTCCCTTGCCCTTATAGATTCTGGAAGGCGAAGAACATGCGCCCATAGAACCTGCATGGCGGTGAACAGGACCCGAACCGTGGGTTTCCTTAATTCTGGAGTTGTTCCAGCGCTTGATGGTACCTGCAAAACCTTTACCCTTGCTGATACCGCTTACGTCAACGTAGTCGCCTTCGGCAAAGATGTCTGCCTTAACGATGTCGCCGACATTAAGTGTGCTGATGTCTTCAAGTCTGAACTCTTTAAGAGTCTTCTTCAAGGCAACGTCTGCCTTCTTGAAATGACCTGTAAGAGGCTTCTTCAAGCTCTTAGCAGTAGCATCGCCGAAGCCGAGCTGAACAGCTTCGTAACCGTCGTTTTCAACGGTCTTCTTCTGAACTACTACGCAGGGGCCAGCCTCGATTACAGAAACCGGAATTACCTTGCCGGTTTCGTCGAAGTTCTGGGTCATGCCGGTCTTCTTACCGATTAAACCTTTCTTCATTACGTTTTCCTCCTAATGGTTATTGGTTGGATTTCTCCAACATGACCTGTCGTGTGACTTATTTCGCTGAGAAATCTGCTTTGCGATTTCTTTAGGAAATTACTTGATTTCCATTACGATGTCTACACCAGCAGGAAGTTCAAGATTCTGGAGAGCTGCGGTGGTGTCGTTTGTAGGATGCAAAACATCTACAAGTCTCTTGTGGGTTCTAAGTTCGAACTGCTCACGGCTGTCCTTATACTTATGAACTGCACGAAGGATTGTTACGATCTCTCTGTCGGTAGGGAGCGGGATGGGACCCGATACCTTAGCGCCGCTTCTCTTTGCTGCTTCAACGATCTTAGCAGCTGCAGCGTCTACGTTAGAGTGTTCATAGCCCTTGATCTTGATTCTGATTTTTTCATTGACTGCCATTTTTACGCCTCCTTAAAATTTTGGTTGATTTTTAGGGGCTAAGTTCGGTGTTTCCGAACTCCTTCTGTCTTTTTAACACGCTTCCGTGTGTTTCGTGCTTTGCCATACAAAAAACCGAAAAACTCAGCGTTTTTCGGCTCGACTTAGCACGACACAGCAGTATTTATGCACTCTTCGCCACAGAATTTCACATCTGTCCGCAAGATGCCAAAAGCACATACCGTGTTCATTCTTACAGTCGCCCGGTTTAAAATCGGACATACTCGGCCGAAATTACCTGACATACCGTCAGCAACCTTCAGCTTCATCGCATATCTTTTGCAGTCACGCAAGGGTTATAATACCATACAAACCGGTCGATTGCAAGCTTTTACATGCTTTTTATTAAATTTTTGTGTGTAGAATTTTCACGCAAATCATCTTTGAAATTTATGCATTTTGCACAAACAAAGTCTATGCCATTGTGTCGGGATCAATCTCTGGTGTCTTTACATAATTAGGCACACTATCAACAGCGTTGCGCTCGGTAATGTAAATCGAATAAGAATAAGTCTTTTGGGTGCCGTCCGAAAGCTTAACGTCGGTAATCTCCTTTAAATAAAGAAGATTTCCCTCGCCGTCGAAGTAATATTTAACGCAAAAGCCCGTCATCGTGCCAACGGTTTCGGTGTCGCCAAGCTCGTCGATGTTATATACGTGGCAGATTTCGGTCGCCATATCGTTTTCGGCAATATAAGAAAGCTCGTTATTCACAGCGCTCTTATAAAATAGTATAAGTCCTTCGTCGGCATAGGGGTAGGGCACGTCGCGGGAATATGCCGCAAAGTTGTCGTCACCCGGCTTTGCAAAGCTATAAACGCCGTTATCATCGGTAAACTGTTCATAGCCGTTGTTATACTGTGCAATATAAACGCCCTCGCCCACTCCTATGTAGGAATAGGTCATCATGTCCTTCTCGTCATATTTAAAAATGAAGATCTGCTCCGACTCGCCTGTTTCGTCATTAATAACGTCAACTCTTGCCGAGTTAAGCAAAACATATTCCTCCCGTGCTGACAAAATCAGATCTTCGCCTGCAACAGGCTCGGTCTGACAGCCGCAAAGAAGCGCCATCGACATTACGAGTACTATTATAATATATAGGGATCTTGTGAACTTCATTTTTAAACCTCGCTTTGAATAAAAACACCCCTTTGCCAAGGGGCGTTAAATATGTAAATTTACTTGCCTCTTCTTCCGCGCTTCTTAACGTCCATCGTGCGCTTAAGGTCGGACATCCTATCCTCGCTTGAGGCTTTGAACTTAGAAAGCATATCCTCGAAATTGGCGTCTGTCACCGAAGACTTAGGCTCGTATGCATATTCTGCATACTGCAAATCTGCGGCATTAATGGTTTCCTTCTTGACCGGCTTTTTGGGTGCAGGTCTGCGGTAAGATGGTGCCGAATCCTTATCCTTGTCGGGCACACGTCCCGAATTGTCGTTCTTGGGCTTGAAATCGCCTTTTTTCTGATAGTCGCCGTTTCTCGCCGGTCTTTCGGGTGCCGGCTGCGCTTTTTTAATCGAGAGGCTTATCTTGCCGTCGTCTCCAATTGTTACGACCTTTACCTTAACCGTCTGGCCGACTGTTAAAACGTCTTTAATGTCGTTGACGTAGGTGTTCGAAACCTCCGAAATGTGGACCATGCCGCTTTTGCCGCCGCCAAGGTCAACGAATGCGCCGAATTTTAAAATACCTGTTACTTTCCCTTCTAAAATGCTTCCCACTTCAAACTGCATGTGCTTTGTTATTCCTCTTTCTAAAACTTGTTTGTGAAATTATTTACCCGACGGCTTAACATAGAATCTTGTTTCACGAGGGTAAGCATAGCCCAAACGTTCAACCGCAACGGTAAGCATATATTCACGCTCGTCTGTTGCGTTTAAAATTCTTAAATATTCGTCGTTTTCCTGTCTTGTTTCAATTATTTCTGCCTGCAGTTTTGCAATCTGCTCCTTCTGCTCGGCAATGTCTGCCTGAGTTGAAATTATTGTGCCGACGGCATAAACAAGCACAAGCGCAAAAACAGCAAGCTTGCATAAATCCGCAAAGTGCGAACGCTTTTTTCTTTCGGTTCTTGCCATTTTAACGCCTCCTTGTAAAAATAATAACACACAATGTATTATACTACAAACCAAGCCGCCAGCGCAAGGTAATTTTACTCATTTTCCTGCCTCTTGACAAAAAACGGCAGCCCGCACAAAACCGATATTGCTTTTTTGATTATTTTCACAAGAGTAGCCAACGCAACCGCCAGAATTTTTGAAACAGCTCTGCCCGGCAGAAGGAGATATATTGCAAACCCCAAAGCCATGCACACAAAAACAAAGGCTCTTAATGCGCCGCCGCAAAGCGAAACGCAAAAGCTGTAAAAGCTCATGCCGAAAAGGAAGAAGAAAACCGCGTCCTCGAAAAAGACAGCGACGTCGCTGTGCTTAATTGCAAGCCTTGCCGCTCTGAACAAATCAAAAACCGAACCCAGAACCGCACCCAGCAAAAGGCTTAAGCCCACCAATTTAAGCTCGTAAGCGGTGCCGAAAAACGCCCGAAGCTCTGTAACGTCATTCATTGTGTTATCTTCCCCCAAAGTGAAAGCTTGCGCTTGCGGTGCTTGTCGCCGTAAACGATTGATTTAATATCGCCGTCTACGGTCATGTTGCCTGTTTCAACGCTCATTTCACCAACCTTAAGGTTTTTGCCCCGAATTACCAGCTCGCCCATTTCGGTATAGACCGAAATGCAGTTTTCGTCAAAGCTCTCGGCATCGGTCACGCCCGAAAGTGAAAGCCGACTTCTGTTCTCAAGTATCAAGTTGTGATTTGAATTGATTGCTTCTGCCTGAATTGCCATATTGACCCTCCGAAATATTATTATACATATAATAGTATTTCTTAGGAAACAAAAAAAGAACGGCCGAAAATCAGCCGTTCTTTATGTATAAATCAGTTAGCGCCAACTGCCTCAACCGTTGCATTAAGTTCTTCAAGATAATAATCAATTGTTTCGGCATACTGTTCTTTAAGCTGTGCCCATGTCTGAGCGTTGTTACCTGTTGTGCCGCCAACAAGATTGTCAACAGAAGAGCTCAAACTAGCAGGACAACCGGATGAGAAGTTTACAACAGGGTTAGCCTTAGCAAGATTCTGACAGAGATCGTTCATTTCAAGCATTTCGTCTGTCCAAAGATAGATTTCCTTGAGCTGCTTGATATCGATATCGATAACTGTGGGATCCAAAATCTTAAATCTTTCACACATTGAAAGAAGAACTACGCCTTCGGGGTTTTCAGCGCCGGAAATGATGTGATAGCCTACAGGCTGACCACCGAGGTAATAGTTGCCATCGCCGTTAGGATTTCTCGGAATAGGAACAAACATCAATTCACCTGCACCGATATCGCCCCAAATGTTGGACATATCATCAACAGGGCCGGTGAATGCCCACTTCTCTCTGAGCCAGAACAAGCAAAGACCTTCCTTGATTCCTGCGCCGTCAGTTTCTGTGCCTCTCATAACTGTGGGGCATCTGGCGTCATTCTTGTTGAGGTCATAAATAATTGTCTGAACTGATTCCAAAGCGGGATCGTCGATATTAGAAATGAACTTGCCTTCTTCATCGATAGCGATCAGTGTAACGCCGGTAGAATTAACGAGTGCCGACTGCCAAGCCCAACCGTCCAAAGCATATCTGTCTTCGTCGGGGTCACTAAAATCTACACACATATCATAGAATACATCCCAAGTCCATTCGTCGTTAGCAAAGAGCTCTGCAGGATCGTCAAAGCCCCATTCTTCTACTACTCTTCTGTTGTAAGCGCAAACGTCGGTAGCCTTAACGTCGGTACAGATGATCCATCTTTCACCGTTCATAGAGAAGTATCTGTCAACGAATTCCTTGTTGCCTGCCCAAAGCGGATCGTCATAATCAATATATTCAGTAATCGGGACGAAAACGCCCTTGAGGCACTTTTCAGGGAAGGTGGTAACAGAAGCTGTTGTAAAGTCAGGTGACGTGCCTGCTAAAATAAGGTTTGCAAGGTCGTCAAATCTTGAGCCGTAGGTGGTTTCAACCCATTCTACTTCGCAGCCGTATTTGTTGGCAAATGTCCAATAACCGGTGTTGATAATTTCGTCTTCAGCATAGTTATGGAAAGCGTCAACCCAGTGATGATACTTTACGGTCGTTCCGGTTGCAAGAGTTGTTTCAGCATCAGGCAGGGTGATACCTGCTGCTGCCAAAATAGCTTCAGAATCTTCGGTGGAGAGGGTGAGCTTAACGATCTCACGCTTGTCTCCTGTACAGCCGACAAGGGTAAATATCATAAGTACTACCAATGCCAGAGCAAATAATTTCTTAGTCATCAGATCAATTCCTTTCCGGGGCATCGCATACAATGTCCCATAACATTTCTATTATTTCGCCATACTATTCTATCACATTGCCTATTAAAACCTCAATATGCGTTTTAGTCAAAAATTACCTACACGTTTTGTACAATATGTTAATGTTCCTTAACCCTTTTAACTTTTCCTCCCTCTTAAACAGGCAAAAAAGCACCCCGCAAAAGCGGGGTGCCCATGGTCTGAATTTGTTAGTTGTTAGCAATAAATTCTTCAATATCAACGTTAAGCTCGTTAACGTAATAATCTAAAGCTTCCCAGTTTTCTTCCTTAAGCTGTGCCCAAGAGCTAGGGTCGGCATAACGCGAAGCGTCATAGAACTTAGACTGATATGTGTTTACCTTGTCGCCATAGTTATAGTCGAAAATAACACTGTCGCTAAGGTTAACGATGTCGTAACAGGTGTCCCACATTTCAAGCATATCATCTGTCCAGAGGTAGATCTCTTCAAGGTTTCTTCTGTCGATAGAAACAACTGTGGGGTCCAAAATCTTGAATCTTTCACATGCTGCCAAAAGTGCTGCGCCTGCATGGTTTTCGCCGCCCTTAACAAGAGCATAACCATTGGGTGAGCAGTTGAGGTAATACTTGCCGTCGCCGCTGGGGTCACGGGGCAAGGGAACGAACATCAATTCGCCTGCAGAAATGTCGCCCCAGATGTTGGACATTTCATCAACAGGTCCGGTGAATACGTAAGTACCTCTGATGTGGAAGAGACAAAGGCCTTCCTTAATGCCGCCGCCTTCAACACCGTTTCTCAATGTAAAGCCGTTCTGATACCAGGGGAAGAAGCATTCATTCTTGCAAAGGTCATATAAAAGACCTGCGGCTCTTTCAAGTCTGGGATCGTCAACGTTGTTTACGAACTTATTGGTTTCTGTGTCGTAATAAACAAGCACTGTGCCCGAGGAGTCCATGATACCTTCAGTATAGCTCCAACCGTCGACAGCATATCTGTCTTCATCGGGGTCGCTAAACTCTAAGCACATGTCATAGAACACGTCCCATGTCCACTCGTCGTTATAGTAAAGAGTAGCAGGGTCGTCAAATCCCCACTCGTCCATTACACGTCTGTTATAAGAGCAAACGTTGCCGAACTTAATATCTGTACACATAGAATATACCTTGTCGCCCAAAGCACAATAGTTGTATACAAATTCCTTAACGCCAGACCAAAGCGGGTCGTCATAGTCGATATAGTCATTTACAGGGGCAAAGAAGCCGTGAAGAGTGTTGCCGGGGTAAACGCCTTCGCCCGAGCCGGTGAAGTCGGGGCTGGTGCCTGCCAAAATGAGGTTTGCAAGGTCATCGTTATAAGTGTTATAGGTTGTTTCAATCCACTGAACGTCACAGCCGTACTTTTCCTGGAAGGTCCAGAAACCGGTGTTTATAACTTCGTCATCAGCATAGTTGTGGAATGGGTCGTCCCATGCGTACCATTTTACGATAGAGCCTGCCGCAGCGGTTGTTTCAGCGTCGGGCAAGGTGATACCTGCCGCTGCCAAAATTGCTTCCGAGTCCTCGGTCGAAAGAGTGAGTTTAACAATTTCGCGCTTAGTCTTTCCACATCCGACAAGCGTGAACACCAAAATGAGCGCTAAAACTAATGCAAATAATTTCCTATCCATTATCCGGCTCCTTTCCAAGGCGGCTAACCACCTTTTACCATGCCACATTAATATACTTATATTTTATCATAAGGTGGCTTGAAACCTCAATATGTTTTTTTGCCGAATAATTTCCCGAATTTGCGTTATGGACCTTTTTTGTTGCAAAAAAGCACCCCGCAAAAGCGAGGTGCCCATAGTTTGAAATCGTTAGTTATTAGCTATAAATTCCTGAATATCTACGTTAAATTCGTCAACGTAATATTCCAAAGCTTCCTGATACTGTTCCTTAAGCTGTGCCCAAGTGGAAGCAGTCGAGCCGTGTGCGGAATCATAGAAGTTGGAAACGTAAGAGTTGATTCTGTCGCCGAAGTTGTAGGAGAAGATAACGCCGTCGGAGTTGTTAGCGATCTCATAGCAGATGTCCCACATTTCAAGCATTTCATCTGTCCAGAGGTAGATCTCTTCAAGGTTACGTCTGTCGATAGAAATAACGGTGGGGTCTAAGATCTTGAATCTGTCGCAAGCAGCCAAAAGTGCTGCAGCTTCGTGGTTTTCGCCGCCCTTGACAAGAGAATAACCGTTAGGCGAGCAGTTCATGTAATACTTGCCGTCGCCGTTAGGATCACGGGGAACAGGGCAGAACATCAATTCGCCTGCAGAAATATCGCCCCAGATGTTGGACATTTCTTCAACAGGGCCGGTGAATACGTAAGTACCGCGGATGTGGAAGAGGCAAAGGCCTTCCTTCATACCGCCGCCTTCAA
>JAZSPX010000269.1:0-7356 GCA_045537675.1 Candidatus Faeciplasma sp.
ATCCAAGACTTCACACCGACGAGGTTTTGCTTGCATTAAGCATTTGCTCCGCAACCAACCCCACCGCACAGCTGGCACTTGAACAGCTTAAAAAGCTTAAAGGATGCGAGGTCCATTCGACAGTAATTTTAAGCTCTGTCGATATGAAAACCTTTTCGAAGCTTGGCATTAACGTAACGTGCGAGGCTGTTTATCAGACAAAGAATCTCTATCACGGATAGATTATTACACATAAAAAAAGAACCTGAGAAGTTTGCGGCTTCTCAGGTTTTATGTTTATAACAGTGTAAAGTGTTTTTTGTTGCTTTCCAGAACGCCTTCATCTCTCAGCTTGCTTATTTCGTTAGAAAGTCCGCTTCTGTCAACCTCTAAATAATCGGCAAGCTCCTGTCGGTCAAAGGGTATGTCAAAGCTGTTCGATTCTGTCTTTTTTGCCTGAAGCATTAAATATGCCAACAGCTTTTCTCTTGTCGAACGCTTGGAGGTTATTTCAATTCTTTGATGAAAAGCTATCGTTTTAACAGCAAGGTCTTTCATTAAGTTAAATATAAGCTGCTGATGGAAGCCGCAGTTGTTTGAACATGTGTGAAGAATATGACCGCAGTCAAGAAGCATAACCTCGCTCGGCTCGTTTGCCACAACAGCTACAGGGATAGCCCCCACCTCGGCGCAGGCAAAAGCCTCGCCAAAAACCTCGTGCTGTGTTATTTCAGAAAGGATACTTCTGTTTCCGAAATAGTCAAACTGAATTGTCTGTGCCGAGCCCGAAAGCATTATGCCGATGTATTTAGCAGGGTTCCCCTCGGCAAAAATGGTATATTTCTTGTCAAAGGTCTCAATCTTCGCGCCAAGACAGTTAAGCATTTTAATCAGATTTTCGTCTTCAATCTGGTTGAAAAGTGCGCATTTGCGTAAAATATCAATATATTTTTTCATAATTTTTCTCCGTTTGTTGAAATTTCAACAGACTTGCCGTCTTTATTATACTATAATAGCCTTAGAAAAGCAAGGAGGGCAGAAATAATGTTAAGAAAAATCATTAAAATAGATGAGAAAAAATGCAACGGCTGCGGCGCATGCGCTTCTGCTTGTCACGAAGGTGCGATTGAAATAGTCAACGGCAAAGCCAAGCTTACCCGAGAAGATTATTGCGACGGCTTAGGCGATTGCTTACCCTCCTGCCCGATGGACGCTATTACATTTGAGGAGCGTGAAGCCCCCGCTTATGACGAAAGCGCCGTGCTTGCGGCAAAAATAAACAAGCTTGGTGGAAATCTTGCCTGTGGCTGTCCCGGCACGAAGCCGAAAGCCATCAGACGGGAGGCTGTTACAAGGTCCGCACACTCGTCACCCATAAACAGCCAGCTTTCACAGTGGCCTGTTCAGATTAAGCTCGTGCCTATCAATGCCCCTTATTTCGAGGGTGCAAACCTTCTCATCGCTGCCGACTGCACCGCCTTTGCCTATGGCAACTTCCACAACGAATTTATCCGCAACCACATAACGCTCATCGGTTGCCCCAAGCTTGATGAAGGCGACTATACCGAAAAGCTTACGCAGATCATCTTGAACAACAACATTAAAAGCGTTAAGGTTGTAAGAATGGAGGTTCCCTGCTGCAGCGGCATTGAAAACGCTGCAAAACGTGCCTTAAAGGCAAGCGGAAAGTTCATTCCCTGGCAGGTCGTGACCGTTTCGACCGATGGCAAGATAGTTGAAGAATAACTTGGAGGAGATAATAATGTTTATTTCAAATGACATAAAATATATCGGCGTGAACGACCACGAAATTGACCTGTTCGAGGGACAGTATATTGTGCCCAACGGCATGGCTTATAACTCTTATGCGATTATTGATGAAAAAATTGCAATTATGGACTCGGTAGACGCAGGCTTTACCAAAGAGTGGCTTGACAACATTTCAAACGCTCTTGAAGGCAGAGAGCCCGACTATCTTGTCGTTCAACACATGGAGCCCGACCATTCGGCAAATATCATCAGCTTTGTCAACGCTTACCCGAATGCAAAAATCGTTTCATCGTTACAGGCTTTTAAAATGATGAAAAACTTCTTTGGCACCGATTTTAAAGACAAGCAAATTGTTGTGGGCGAGGGCAGCGAGCTTTCGCTCGGCAAGCACGACCTTACCTTTGTTACCGCACCCATGGTACACTGGCCCGAGGTTATTGTGACATATGACAGAACCGACAAGGTTTTGTTCTCGGCCGACGGGTTCGGCAAATTCGGAGCTTTAGACGTTGAAGAAGAATGGGCTTGCGAAGCAAGACGTTACTATATCGGCATCGTTGGCAAATACGGTGCACAGGTTCAGGCTCTATTGAAAAAAGCGGCAGGATTGGACATTGAAATCATCTGCCCGCTTCACGGCCCCGTTTTAAAAGAAGACCTTGGCTATTACATCAACCTTTACGATACATGGTCGAGCTATCGACCTGAAGAGGAGGGCGTTGTAATCGCATATACCTCGGTTTACGGGAATACTAAAAAAGCTGTTGAAAAACTTGCAAAAATGCTTGAAGAAAAGGGCTGCCCCAAGGTTGCGGTTAACGACCTTGCAAGATGTGACATGGCCGAAGCTGTTGAAGACGCATTCCGTTACAGCAAAATCGTTCTGGCAACCACCACCTATAACGCCGAGATATTCCCCTTCATGCACCAGTTTATAACCAATCTTACCGAGCGTAACTATCAAAACCGCACGGTTGGCCTTATTGAAAACGGCACATGGGCACCCATGGCGGCAAAGGTTATGAAGGGCATGCTTGAAAAGAGCAAGAACTTAACGTTTACCGACACAACGGTAAAAATTCTCTCCTCGCTTAACGAGGAAAGCGAAGCACAGTTAATTGCACTTGCAAACGAGCTTTGCAAGGATTATAAATAATTTTTTGGAGGTTAGTATTATGTGCGAAAACAGATTTTACATTTGCAAGCATTGTGGCAACATTGTCGGAATGATTCATTCATCGGGTGCACCTTTGGTGTGCTGCGGCGAGAAAATGGCAAAGCTTGAAGCAGGCACCACTGAAGCAAGCCGCGAAAAGCATATCCCTGTTGTTAAGGTTGAAGGCAACACGGTTGTTGCAAACGTCGGCTCGGTTGCTCACCCCATGACAGAAGAACACAGCATTACATGGGTTTATTTGCAGACTGACCGCGGCGGCCAGCGCAAGTGCTTAAGCCCCAACGACGAGCCTGTTGTAACCTTTGCCTTGGCAGACGAAAAGCCCGTTGCGGTTTATGCTTACTGCAACCTTCACGGCTTGTGGAAAACTGATCTTTAATTTATAAAATAAATATACGGAGGTAATTAATTATGAAATATGTATGTGATGTATGCGGTTGGGTATATGATGAGGAAATCGGTGATCCCGAAAACGGTATCGCTCCCGGCACCAAGTTCGAGGATTTGCCTGAAGATTTTGAATGCCCTCTTTGCGGCGTAGATAAATCTAACTTCAGCGCAGAAGAATAAAAATCGGTTCCCACATTATAAACCTCTTGAAAGAAGATAATGTGGGAACTTTGTTTTAAAGGAGACGTTTATGGAATTAGTAATGCTTACTGCTTTGGGCGTTGGCGGCGCAACGGTTATCGGCTCGCTGATGGGGTTTGTTTTCAAAAAAATCTCGCACAGGTTTTCCGATATTGTTTTGTCGTTTGCGGCCGGCGTCATGCTTGCGGCGGCGGTGCTGGGGCTTGTTCTCCCCTCGCTTGAATATGGCGGAAAATATGGGCTTGTTATAACGATAGCGGGCATTTTTGCAGGTGCCTTGTGCTTGAACCTAATTGATAAGCTGGTGCCTCATTTGCACAAGCTTGTCGGTGCCGATATTGAATCGCACAACAACGCAAACCTTAGCAAGGTGCTGCTTTTTGTCACCGCAATCGCCATACATAACCTGCCCGAGGGTATTGCCGCAGGTGTCGGCTTCGGCTCGGGAGATACCTCGCAGGCGCTTATTATTGCAGGAGGTATCGCGCTTCAGAACATTCCCGAGGGTATGGTGATCATCGGCCCGATGCTTGCAGCCGGCGTTACCCCGAAAAAGACCTTTATCTGTGCCATGATTACCGGCCTTGTGGAGGTTGTGGGCACGCTTTTGGGCTACTTCGCAGTAAGTATTGCTTCGGCAATTCTGCCGTTTGCCCTTGCCTTTGCCGGCGGCACGATGCTTTATGTTATCAGCGATGAAATGATACCCGAAACACACGCCCACGGCAGTGAACGCGGTGCGACGTATTCGTTGCTTGTCGGCTTTTGCATTATGCTTATAACAGACGTTCTGCTTGGATAGAAATTAACACAAACAAAAAGCTCTCCCCCTATCGTTTTGGGGAGAGCTGATTTTTATTACTTGAAGATTGTAACTGCAAAGTTGTAAATGCCGCTTGAAATTGCGGGGTCGCCGTGGTCCGAGCCGGGGATTTCATACCAGACGTGTTCGGTAAGGTTTCTGTCCATAATCTCGTGATAGCTCTTGGGGAAGGTACCTACGGTGCCGTCTCTGTCGCCGCTGCAAACCATTAAGAAGTAAGGGCTGGTCTCGTCGAACACAAGCTCGTCTTCTGCAAACTGGCCGGGGTGTTCCATTGCCCAGTCTCTGCCGGGGGTTACACCGGGTGCAGGTGCGATTGCACCCACATAGCCAAACAAATCAGGTCTTGTAAAGCCGATTGCCAAAGATTCTCTTCCGCCCATCGAGAAGCCGATGATAGCGGTGTTCTCTCTGCCCTTGGCAACAGAATAGTTTTCAGCCATGAAGGGCATAAGGTCATCGACAAGGTCGTTTATAAAGTTGTCATATGCTAACGAATTTTCCAAGTCGATTGCTGTGCAAACGTCCTGTGTCTTGCTGGCATACATATAGGGGAATACGACAATCATATCTTCTGCAAGGCCCTCGTTCATCAGGTTGCCCAAGATTATTCTTATGCCGCTGTTACCGTCGCCGATCATGGAATTTTCGTCACCGAAAATGCCGTGAAGTATGTACATTACAGGGTATTCTTTGCTCTCGTCATATCCTGCAGGAAGCAAAACGATAACGTTTCTGTCCTTTTCGCAGGTAGTCGAGTAATACTTGGTTCTTACCATTTCGCCATAGGTAACGTCAATCTTGCTGACGGTATATTTGCTGGGGCAGGTAATTTCGGGTGTGAAGGTTTCCATCAGGTCCAAACTCCTTTCGGGTACCTCGTTGGGGGTTTCGTCCAAAACATTATCGTTGGTTGCGGGGGTGTCATCGTTTGTTTCAGCGGTATCACAGCCTACAAACAACAGCAGCATTGCGCAAACCATTAAGGCGATCATTACGCCGATAAGTACTTTTTTCAAAGCATAGTCCTCCTGAATAAATTAAAATAACATTATCATTATACCACTTTTGTGCTGTTTTTCAACCAATCCATTCAATTTTATCTATAACCCATAATTGCGCGCCGTTTTATGTTACAATTTGAACAAAAGAAGAGTGCACAAAAAGACCGCCCCTGTTTGTAAGGCGGTCTTTGTTCGTTATTATTCAGGCGTTGCGGGCATATTTTTCGGCATGCTGTAAAATTTTGATTATCGGCAGAATCAGTATTCCGCAGAAGAAATTGCTTATGCCATGTGTAACGTCAAACGGCAGGCCTGCGGCTATCCACGCAAGGGTCTGGTTAAAATCGAGCCCGAACATTAAAGCCTGTGCAGGCGAATAAAGCACGCCGTATAAAAAACCGTGAACGGCACAAACACACATATAAACAATCGGTGCCAGCCACTTGGGCATCTTCTTTGGCAAAAGCATTGTAATGCCCCACAAAACAGTCCAAATATATAAATATGGCACCCACCAAAGGTTAAAGCCTGCAAACAGGCCGTTCAAAAAAACGTAGATATATATGGGCCAGAGGGCTTTTTTTCGGTAAACCACCGTATAGGCTATTGTTAAAACGCCAAGAAGGTGAATGTTGGGCAATGCCTCCATCAAAACCTTAGAGGCATACATCAACGCACCCAGCATTCCGAAAACAACTATCTCTTTAATTTTCAGCTTCACTATTTCTCCACCTTAAGAGAGTATATTTCGCCCGGGGTAATATTTGTTTTATCGACACCCGATGTTGCATATTCGCCGCCTATATAGAACGACCAATAGGTACCGTCAGTGTTATAATCGGCAGTAATTCCGTTTACAGACTTGATATAAAGTCCGTACGGTCCTTCCTCGCCCGAAATAATTCCAAGCTCGGACAAAGCCTCACCAACTATATCCTTGTCGGTGTTGATTTCAAACCACGTTTCGTTGCCGTCCTTGTCGGTCACCAAAAGCGTGAACTTTGTTGCCCCCTCGCCCAGAACGGTTACGTCACCTGTGGGCTGAGCCGAATCATTCTGTGTATTTTCTTCGGGTGTTGTGTCGTTACAGCCTGTTGCAAAAAGTGCCATAGCCGCAATTAGCACGATGCAAAGCAAAAACGACAGCGATTTAAATAATCTTGTCTTTAACATGTTTTGCTTCTCCTTTATTATTTAATAATTATTGTGTCCTTGCTTAACCGGTGCTCGCAGATATTCACAAGGCAATTGCTATCCGGGTATTTCGACTAAGCGCTCATTCACCGCCTTCTCAAGCAAAAAACTCAATGGCTGTGTCCCCGTTTTTGCGGCAAACGGGTAGGAGAATGAATTTGTGCGCCACACGGCTGCGGGCCAGTGCAGGAATCTCACCTGCTTCCCCGAAATAACGAGATAATTATATCACACACCAGAATAAAGTCAACGCAAAAAAATCACCGCCCATTAGTCCGATAGCCATATAGAAGTATTATAAAGCCACTTTTGATATTATGTCAAAAGTGGCTTTGCGTTACTTATGTCATTGACTTAATATGTCAGCCGTGTTACAATTAACTGACCGATAAATTTGAATTTGGAGGTGTGTGTTATGGATGTAATTACCCATTATGATTTATTGGTAGATGAAAATAACGACCCATTTCGTGACCCTCCTCCATTACAAGAATATATGAACAGATGGGATGGGGAACTATTTTTAAAATCATTGGAACTTTCCACTAATAAAAATGTTCTTGAAATCGGTATTGGAACTGGAAGAATTGCTGTAAAGGTCGCTCCACACTGTATGCGATTAACAGGAATAGATATTTCGCCCAAAACCATAGAACGAGCAAGAGAAAACCTAAAAGATTATTCTAACATTTGTTTTGTTTGTGGTGATTTCAACGAATACGATTTTGTTGAAACCTTTGATGTAATTTATTCATCGCTTACAATGATGCATTTTAAGGACAAAAAACAGGTTATATTAAAAGTCGCTGCATTGTTAA
>JAZSPX010000189.1:0-4264 GCA_045537675.1 Candidatus Faeciplasma sp.
TGCCAAAAGCGAGGCCGAAGCTATTGCCGCAAAACTTGGCGACAAGTCTGTCACAGTTAAGGCAAAGGCTGGCGCCGGCGGCAAGCTGTTTGGCTCTGTCACCACTTCCACCATCTGCGACCTCATCAAGGCACAGTATGGCGTAACTCTCGACAAGAAAAAATTAAGCCTTGCAAACGACATCAAGGCCTATGGCGACTATACCTTAGACATTAAAATGACCCAGGGCGTAGGCTGCAAAATGACCGTAAAGGTAATTCCCGAGTAAATCAGATTTTTTAAGGAGGTTTAGTCATGGCTGTTAACAGTCTTAGCGCACAAGAACTTGCAGGCAGAGAATTGCCATATAATTTAGAAGCCGAGCAGACCGTTCTGGGCGCCCTTCTTCTGAATCCCGATACTCTTCCCACGGTCATCGCTCACCTAAAGCCCGAAAGCTTTTACCGCGAACAGCACCGCGAGATTTATTCCATTATTTTAAGAATGTTTTCAAACGGCGCTACCGCCGACATAATCACCGTAATGAACGAGGCTGTTGCCCAGGGCGTGTTCGAAACCACAGCAATGGCAAAAACCTATCTTAAGGGCATTATGGACAGCGTTCCGTCTGTTGCAAACATTGCAAGCTATTGCAAGATTGTCGAAGATAAATATTTAACCCGTGCGCTTATTAATGCGTCAAGAGATATTATCGAGGCTGCGACCGACGGCGGTGAAAACGCCACCACCTTGTTAGACCTTGCCGAGCAGAAGATTTACGATATCAGGCAGGGCAGGGACGTTGAGGGCTTGACCAGATTAAGCGAAATCATCGTCTCGGCTTATGACAGAATTCAAAAGCTCTCGGGCGAGGACAAGGACGAATATCAGGGTCTTCGTTCAGGCTTTACATACTTAGATACCATGATTTCCGGCCTCAACAAGTCCGACCTCATCGTAATCGCCGCTCGTCCCGGCATGGGCAAATCGGCGCTTGCATTAAACATGGCGGCAAACGTTGCAAAAAAATCACCCGACAAGGACATCTGCGTCTTCTCCCTCGAAATGGGTAAAGAACAGCTTGCCACCCGAATGCTTTCAAGCGAGGCGTTGGTGCCCAACACCACCCTTACCTCGGGCATGATCTCGTCCGACGACTGGATTAAGCTTGCCGAAGCGGCAGACACCCTTTCTCAGATGAACATTTACATCGACGATACCGCAGGTATCACCGTTCCGCAGATAAAGGCAAAGCTCCGCCGAATGAGAAATTTGGGCCTTGTCATCATCGACTACCTTCAGCTCATGGAATCTCCCACAAATCACAACAACCGTGTTAACGAGGTTTCCGAGATCACACGTCAGCTCAAGCTCATGGCTAAAGAGCTTAACGTACCCGTAATCGTCCTTTCACAGCTCAACCGTTCGGTTGAATCCCGTCAGGACCACAGACCTTTGCCCAGTGACCTTCGTGAATCCGGCTCTATCGAGCAGGACGCAGACATCATTTTGTTCGTCTACCGCGAGGGTGTTTACGATAAACAAAACCCCAACCAGGCAGCTGCCGAGTGTATCGTTTCCAAAAACCGCCACGGCTCAACAGGCACAGTTAACCTTGCCTTCCTTGGCGAATACACCCTGTTCAGAAATCTTGATACAAGAGATATGCAGTAATGTTACAAAAAGTTCTAAAAACAATTCAAAGCCATTCCATGCTTAAAGATGGTGAGCGTGTTTGTGTCGCTCTTTCGGGCGGCGCCGACAGCGTTTGTCTGGCGTTAGCGCTTAAAGCACTTGGATATGATGTCTTTTGCGTCCACGTCAACCACAATTTAAGAGGGGACGAAAGTAAGCGCGACGAAGATTTTTGCCGACAGTTCTGTAAAGCCAATAACCTTGCGCTTACGGTTGAAAACGTCGATGTAAAAGCTTTTTGTGCCCAAAATAAGCGCTCACTTGAAGATGGTGCCCGCCACCTCCGCTATGAAGCGCTTAACAAGCATTGTAAAGGCACTAAGCTTGCCACAGCTCACAACCTTAACGACTGCTTGGAAACCACAATTTTCAACCTCACCCGTGGTTGCGGCGTTAAAGGCCTGCTCGGAATTCCACCCGTGCGTGACAATATCATTCGCCCGCTCATTAATCTTACCCGTGACGAGATCGAAGCCTACCTTTCAAGTGTTGGACAAGCCTACGTTACCGACAGCACAAACCTGATAGACGACTGCTCTCGCAACATCATCCGTCTTAATGTCTTGCCCGAGCTTCTAAAAATCAACGGGGGACTGCTTAAAACCTATGAAGCCGAGCTTAACTCGTGGCAGGAAGCAGAAGATTATTTGAACCGACAGGCTTTAGCGGCTTTTGAAGCCTGTAAGTCAAACGGCGAATATGATTTAAGCAAAATCCGTGACCAAGCGATTTTGTCAAAAGTAATCTCATTCATTCTAAGCGAAAACAAAATCTCGCCCACAAGCGAAAGAATTTTGGCTGTTAAAAATATTCTTTCGTCCGGTGGCAAGATTAACATACAAAAACAAGTTTATATAGTTGCCGCTTCGGGAAGACTAACAATAACCGATTCTGCGGCAAACGAAAAGTTTTATAAGTCCGTTACCTTAAACGGCGAAATCTGCCTGAATGATAAAAAAGTGGTTATCACACAGCTTTCATCATTTGACATATCATCTTATAACAAAAACAGTTTAAAATTGCTTCTTGATGCTGATAGAATAGTTGGTCAAACCGTGTTAAGAAGCTATTTTGGCAACGAAAAAATCAAGCTTTACGGCAAAGACTTCACCTCTGTCATTAAAAAGCTTTTTTCTAAAATCCCACCCGATAAGCGCAACCGCCAAGTCGTCATCGGTGATGATCTGGGCGCCATTTTTGTCGAGGGGGTTGGTGTTGCCGACAGAGTGAGTGTAGATTCCCACACTCAGCATGCTCTGTCAATCACAATCGAAAATTTATAGTTTTATAAATATATAAGGAGACAGCTATGGAATATCAGCACAGAATAGAAGTAATGTTAACTAAAGAGGAGATAGCAGCCAAGGTTAAAGAACTCGGTGCGCAAATCACCCGCGACTATCAGGATAAGCCCGTTGTTTTAATTAGCGTATTGAAAGGTTCGTTCATCTTCATGGCAGACCTTGTCCGCGCAATCGACTTGCCCATACATCTCGATTTCATCAGTGCCAAAAGCTATTCGGGCACACTTTCGGGCGGCGTCGTAAACGTTAAAATGGACACCGAGCTTGACATTAAAGACAAGTACGTTTTATTGGTCGAGGATATTTTAGACACAGGCAGAACTTTAAATGTTCTAAAAGAAACCCTCATTTCCAAGGGCGCTAAAGAGGTTAAGATAGCCGCCTTCCTCGATAAGCCTGCTCGCCGTGTAATCGACATTCAGGCAGATTACAGCTGCTACAGCATCGAAGACAGGTTCGTTGTTGGCTACGGCCTCGATTATAACGAGGAATACCGCAACTTAGACTTTGTAGGCGAAGTTATTCTTTAATTAACATCTTCAATCCAAGAAAAGAGGTACAACCCATTGAATTCAAATAAGAACAGAGGCTTGTTCGTTTACTTGCTGTTTGCTGCAATAATCATCGTTGTCATGCTTGTCGCATTTAACGGTCTGGCCTCGTCAGCAGATAAAACTACTTACTCCGACATTTTAGGATATTTCGATAATTTGCAGGTAAGCGAGTTCAAGTTCGACCGCGGCACAGGTAAGTTAGAATACAAGCTCGAAGGCTCTGACAAGGTTCAAACCTACAAAGTGCCCGATGTCAATTCCTTCTATAACGAAATTTTCGGTAACGGCGAAAACGATTTCAACTACCGTAAAGAATATAACGCAACCCACGAAACTCCCTTGGTTTACGAGGTTGTAACATCTGCAAACGTCGGCGGAATAATCCTGTCTATTATTCCCACCATTATTCTAATCGGCGGAATGGTGTTCCTGTCCATCTTCATGTTCCGAAACATGGGCCCCGGCGGCAAAAACCCCGTCAGCAAGGCACGAATCAGAACAGATGCCGACATCATCAGCCGTGTCACCTTTGAAGACGTTGCAGGCGCCGACGAAGAAAAAGCAGAACTTCAGGAAATCGTCGAGCTTTTGAAAGACCCCAAGAAATACCGTGACATCGGTGCAAAGATTCCCAAGGGTGTCTTGCTCGTAGGCCCTCCCGGTAACGGTAAAACCCTGCTTGCAAAGGCCGTAGCAGGCGAAGCAGGTGTGCCTTTCCTCTCACTCTCAGGC